>CAYVBN010000232.1:0-1894 GCA_964449645.1 uncultured Hyphomicrobiales bacterium | reverse complement strand
TGCGGAGCCACGCGTGGCCGGAAAGACGTTGAAACCCGTGCCGATCCCATGTCTTTTGCCGGCATGACCGTTTCCGCCGAACAGAGCGTCGCGGCGGCCCCGTCCACGCCGGCGGCGGCCGGAGGCTGGCTTGGCCGCTGGGCGAAGCCCGCGCTGGGGTTGCTCCTGCCGATCGGGCTCGCGGCCGCCTGGGAACTCGCGGTCCGCTGGGGCTTCTCCGACGGCCGCCTGTTCCCGCCGCCCTCGCACATCTACGAAACCCTGATGGACCTCGCCCGCACCGGCGAGCTCCAGCGCCACACGATTGCGACGCTCCTGCGCGTCGGCGCCGGATTCGGGCTCGGGGTCGCGGCCGGGACCATTCTGGGCGCGATCGTCGGCTATTCGGGGCTCATGCGGCAGTTGCTCGATCCGACCGTGCAGGCGCTGCGCGCGATTCCCTCGATCGCCTGGATCCCGCTGTTCATCCTCTGGCTCGGCATTTTCGAGACCTCGAAGGTCGTGCTCATCGCGGTCGGCGTGTTCTTTCCGGTCTATCTCGGCGTGATGGGGGCGATCATGTCGGTCGACCGCAAGATCGTCGAAGTGGGCCGCGTGTTCCGCCTGTCCGGTCCGGCCATGGTCCGGCGCATCCTGCTGCCAGCGGTGCTGCCGGCCTATATCGTCTCGCTGCGCTCGGGGCTCGGCCTCGGCTGGATGTTCGTCGTCGCCGCCGAATTCATGGGGGCGTCCGAAGGGCTCGGCTATCTGCTGATCGACGGCCAGCAGCTCGGCAAGCCGGCGCAGATCGTCGCCGCGATCCTCGCCTTCGCGGTCATCGGCAAGGTGAGCGACTGGCTGATCGTGGCCATCGCGGCGCCCTTCCTGCGCTGGGAAGACGCCTTCGGCGGTCGCAGGTGAGGCCCGGATGCTCGCGCTGTCCAATCTCGGCAAGGTCTATCCGAATGGTGTGAACGCGCTCGCCGGTGTGTCGCTCGAGGTCGAGCTGGGTGAGATCGTCGCCGTCGTCGGCGGCTCCGGCTGCGGCAAGTCGACCCTGCTGCGGCTCGTCTCCGGTCTCGACCGGCCGACGCACGGGACGGTGACGCTCGACGGCACGCAGATCACCGCGCCGCACGAGAAGATCGGCATCGTGTTCCAGGAATCGCGGCTGCTGCCGTGGCTCTCCGTCGCCGACAACGTCGGCTTCGGGCTCAACGACCTGTCCAAAGAGGAGCGCCAGCGCCGCGTCGCCGCGCAGCTCGAGCGTGTCGGCCTCTCCGACAAGGCGAAGGTGTGGCCGCGCGAGCTCTCGGGCGGCCAGGCGCAGCGCGTCTCGATCGCGCGCGCCTTGGTGACGCGGCCGGAAGTGCTGCTGCTCGACGAGCCGTTTTCCGCGCTCGACGCCTTCACGCGCGCCGATTTGCAGGATCATCTGCTCGATCTGTGGGCCGACCTCAAGCCGACCCTCGTGGTGGTGACGCACGACGTCGACGAGGCCATTGTCCTCGCCGATCGGATCGTGGTGATGCGCCCGCGCCCCGGCCGCATTTACGACGAGATCGTCACCGATCTCCCACGCCCGCGGGACCGCCAGTCGGCGGCCTACGACTTCGCCAAGCGGCGCGTGCTCGCCGCCCTCGATCGTTCGCTCGACCGCCAGGTGACGGCCGAGGACGGGGAGACTAAAACGAGCGCCGGCGCCGCCCTCTGGTGGTGATCGCCCGACGTCCTTTTTTCCTTTCAGGAGCCCCACATGGATGCCAATGCGTTGCGTGCGCTGCAGGCCCCGATCAAGGAGCGCTACAAGAGCGATCCCAAGGCCGCCGACATCACGCTGAAGGCCAAGGGCCAGATCGACGACCAGAACATCGCCTGCAAGGTCGAGACCGGGCGGGCGCTGGCGGTGGCCGGC
>CAYVBN010000231.1:0-3766 GCA_964449645.1 uncultured Hyphomicrobiales bacterium | reverse complement strand
ACGATCTTCTTTTCCCCGCCGCTGTATTTGACCGTGAGCGTCTGTCCGTCGACGCCCGTCACGGTCTGGCCGACCGTGCCGTTGGTCATCGTGCTGTTGGGAATCGTGAACGGCCGGTGCCCCTCGCCGGTGCCGCGCTGCGAGGGTGCGAAGATGTGCACCTCGAGGGCCTTCTGCGTCCCGTCCGCCTGCGGCATGGCGGCGCTGCCGACGTAGGAGCCTTCCTTCACGTCCGAGAGCGAGGCCTTGGCGACTCCGACGACCTGGGCGTCCTTGGCGAGGACGACGCGCTGCTCGGCGCCGTCGCGCGATTTGATCGTCAGCACATTGCCGTCGAGCTTCTCGATCGTGCCGCGCAGCCGCGCCGTCTGTCCCTGCTGCGCGGAAGCGGCTGACACCACGCAAAGCGCGGAGAGACTCGCGGCGAATACAGTGGCGCCGATGCGTGAGCTCTTTTTGAACATGATCCTGCTCCCGAGCGCCCCCGACCAGAAAGAGGTTCCGCCGGCGGAATTCCGGCGGCGGAACCTTTGCGGAACCGCGCGCGTCACATCGGCGGCGTGAGACCGTTGCGGCCGACATTGATCGCCGGCGTCTCGAGCGTCCCGTCCGGGTTCTTCTTCGCCCCCATGATGATCACATGCACGCCGGGCTTGATCTCGCTCTTGTCGCCGGGCGCATAGGCGACGATCGGCGTGTTGTCCGGGACGACCACTTTCTTTTCCCCGCCCTTGTATTTGAGGGTGAGGGTCTGACCGTCCACGCTCTTCACGCTGGTATCGACCGCCGCATTGGTCATCGTGCTGTTGGGCTGCAGGTCCCAGGGCCGGAATCCTTCGCCGGTTCCGCGCTGCGATTCGAGGAAGATATGGATGGCCACGGCGCGCTGGCTGCCATCGGCCTGCGGCATGCCGGTGACGCCGATATACGAGCCCGGCTTGATGTCGGCGAGCGAGGCTTTGACCATCCCCATCACCCGCGCGTTGTCGGTGAGCTTCACCGAGAGATCCTTGCCGTCGCGCGACTTGATCGTCAGGTTGGGCCCGTCGACCTTCTCGATCGTGCCGCGGATGCGGACCGTCTGCGGCTGCTGCGCCAGGGCCGGAGAAGCCGCCAGCACGACCGCCAGGCCGGCCGCGCCGAGAATGCTCCGCACGCCCATTCGCCCGCTTGTCCGCGTCGTTGTGTGCTTGCTCGACTGCATATGCATGCTTCCCACTCCCGACAATTCGCGACGATGTGCGGTAAACAATCCGGCCGGGCCCGATATTCCGGGTCGCCGGGCTGGAAGGGAAATCACGCTTTGATGAGATCGGCTTCGACCAGGGCCCGCAATTCGCCGGTGACCTGCGGCCGTATGCCGAACCAGAGCGAGAAGCCGCGCACCGCCTGGTGCAGCAGCATGCCGAGGCCGTCGGCCGTGCGCAGGCCCCGCCGTTCCGCCGCCGCGAGCAGCCTCGTTTCGAGCGGCGTGTAGACGATGTCGGCCACGACGGCCTCGGGGCGCAACAGGCCGACGTCGATGTCGAGATCGGGCTCGCCCTTCATCCCGAGCGAGGTCGTGTTGACCAGGAGGCCAGCCTCGCCCAACACCGCGTTCAACTCCGACCAGCCGGCCGGCCGCACCTGCCCACCGAACTGGGCGGCCATCGCCTCGGCCCGCTGCGGCGTCCGGTTCACCAGGTGAATGCGGCCCACCCGGCGTTCGAGCAGCCCGAACACGACCGCGCGGGCCGCGCCGCCCGCCCCGAGCACCACGGCGACATCCCGCCCGCGATCCCACTCCGGCGTCGCGGCGTCGAGATTTTCCAGAAAACCCTCGACGTCCGTGTTGGTCGAGAGCAGATGATCGCCCTCGAACCAGAGCGTGTTGGCCGCCCCCACCGCGCGTGCGCGATCGTCGGGCCGAGACAGCGCAAGCGCCGCCTCCTTCTGCGGCAGCGTCACGTTCGCGCCCACATAGCCGCGCGCGCGCAGATGCCGCACGAACTCGGCGAATTCGGCCGGCGGGACCGCCTCGCGCCGGTAGTCGCCCACGATGCCGTAGCGCGCGATCCAGTGCTTGTGAATGATGGGCGAGCGCGAGTGGCCGGCCGGCCAGCCGATGATGCAGGCCGCGCGAAAGCTCTCGCCCATGGCGTCTGTCGTGTCTATGGCCCGCCCCCGATCCGGCGCCCGTTTTAGCCCACTCGCCGCGCCGCGCAAGCAGTTGCCGGCGTTGGCGTTATGGCGTTTTCGATGCTATCAGGAGCAATTGCAACCGTGGCGCTCGACCACGGAGACAAGGGAGGAGCGGCGTGAAACCGGCGGCATTCGCCTATGCGAAGGCCCGCACGCTCGGCCATGCGATCGAACTGCTCGGCGCCGATCCGGACGGGGCGAAAGTCCTGGCCGGCGGCCAGAGCCTCATCGCCACGCTCAACATGCGCCTGAGTGCGCCGCGCCTCCTCGTCGACATCAACGGATTGGACTCCCTCAAGGAGATCGCCGTCGCGGACGGCCGCCTCGCAATCGGCGCGCTGGTGCGCCATGCGCCGCTCATCGCCAAGGCGATGCCGCATATTGCCCACCCGGCGATCCGCAACCGCGGCACCATCGGCGGCTCGCTCGCCTTCGCGGACCCGGCGGCCGAATTGCCGGCCTGTCTGCTCGCGCTTGACGGCGAGGTGGAAATCGCCGGCCCGAAGGGCCCGCGCTCGGTCCGTGCCGGGGACTTCTTCCGCAACCTGTTCGAGACGGCGCTCGCGCCCGATGAGGTCCTCACGGCGGTCCGTATTCCGGTCGCCGGGCCGGACACGCGCGTCGGATTTGCCGAACTGGCGCGCCGGCATGGCGACTACGCCATGATCGGTCTCGCCGCAGCGGCCAAGGCCCATTCCGGACAGCTCGCGGACGTTCGCCTCGCCTATTTCGGCGTCGCCGCCACCCCGGTGAGAGCGCGCCACGCCGAAGCCGCGCTGGCGCAGGACGGGCTCGAGCACGCCGTCGCCGCGCTCGACCGCGATCTCGATCCGGCCGGAGACCTGCATGCTTCGGCGGCCGCAAAGCGTCATTGGGCGCGCGTGCTGCTCCGGCGCGTGACGCAGCAACTCGAAGAGCCCCGCGCATGAACGAGTTCTCACGCGAGATCACCCTCGTGGTGAACGGCGAGGAGGTGTGCGAGACCGTCGAGGCGCGCAAGTCTCTCGCCGATTTCCTGCGCGAGGATCTGGCCCTCACCGGCACGCATGTCGGCTGCGAGCACGGCGTGTGCGGCGCCTGCACGGTGCGGGTCGACGGCGCGGTCGTGCGCGGCTGCCTGATGCTGGCGATCCAGTGCGACGGCGCGCGGGTCGAGACGATCGAAGGCGTCTCGGACAGCGGCGAGATCGCCGACCTGCAGGACGCCTTCGCGCGGCGCAATGCCGCCCAATGCGGTTTCTGCTCGCCCGGCATGCTGCTCAGCGCACAGGAACTGCTCGCGCACAGCAGCGAGCCGAGCCGCGAGGCCATCCGCCGGCATCTCTCGGGCAATTACTGCCGCTGCACGGGCTACCAGGCGATCGTCGACGCGGTGGAGTCGGTCGCTCAGACGCGCGCGGGGCGAGGCGCATGAAGATCGTCGACGACCTGCCGTCCGGCCTGAGCGCGCTCGACCGGCCCAATTCCTACATCGGCCGCGCGGTGCCGCGCCCCAACATGGCGCGCCTGCTGCAGGGACGCGCGCAATATGTGAGCGACATCGTGTTGCCGCGCATGGCGCACGTCGCCTTCGTGCGCTCGCCCT
>CAYVBN010000230.1:0-14748 GCA_964449645.1 uncultured Hyphomicrobiales bacterium | reverse complement strand
GACGGTCACGATATCGAATTCGGCACCGGCCTGCTCCAGCACGCGGTGCGCGCCGGCGAGCAGGAAGGTGGAAATGTCGTCGTAGAAGCGCGACTCGACGACGAGAATGCGCGCGCCCCGCACCGAGACGTCGGCCCCCTCCTTTTCGTTCGACGCCCTGCGCGGTTTCGCCATGTTCTCTCCGATCAGCGCGCGTCAGTAGCAAGGAGGCGTGGATCGGAGCAAGGCCGGCCGAAGCACATCGTGATTGGAGGACGCCCGGCGCTGAGACTCGGACTCGTGTCCCGGGCGCACCACAGCGCGAAGCGGTGCGGTGCAGAACCGGGACCTACCCCTGATCGAGTTTCCGGATCGGACTCCGGACCCCGGATCAGCGCAGCATCACGTCGTGCTGCAGCGCGTCCGGGGAACGCGGCCGAGGGCACCGGGGCGGCGCTGTGCCCTGCAAGCGCGAGGGTTTCGAGCGACATCATTTGCCCAACAGGCGCGCGGCGTAGCGCGCCATGAGATCGACTTCCAGGTTGACAACGGAGCCGCGCTCCAGCGCGCCGAACGTGGTCACCTTGAGGGTGTGCGGGATGAGGAGCACGGAAAACGTGTCGCCCGCGGCCTCGTTCACGGTCAGCGACACGCCGTCGAGCGCGACCGATCCCTTCGGAGCGATGAAGGGCGCGAAATGCGCCGGCGCCCGGAAAGTCAGGCGGGCGGTCTCGGGCAGGTCTTCCCGGTCGACCACTTCGGCAATGCCGTCGACGTGGCCCGACACGATATGGCCGCCGAGCTCGTCGCCGACCTTCAGGGGCCGTTCCAGATTGACGCGCGTCCCCGGCCGCCAGCGGCCGACCGTCGTGACCTCGAGGGTCTCGGCCGCGGCATCGACCCAGAACCACGTGCGCCGGTCCTCTTCCCCGGCCTCCACGATGGTGAGGCAGGCGCCGCTGCAGGCGATGGACGCTCCTTGGACGAGCTCCGCCCGCGGGTAATGGCAGGCGATCCTCAGGCGATGGAGCACGCCCTGGGCGGGCTGCTGGACGGCGAGGACTTCCCCCAGATCGGTGACAATACCGGTGAACATCGACCCTGACCCGGGCCGCGCGGCCCTGGCCAAGGCGGCCCCGGCGTCGCGGCCGGCGAGTTATGCCCTACCCGGCTTGCCGGGTATAGGCGGGGAACGAAGCGTCAAACCGAAGAGGCCAGCGGCGCGCGCAAGCCTCGCTCCCGGCGGGCGCGAAAATCCGCCCGACCGTAAGCAAATCCGGGATCAGAGGATCAGTTGAGGAGGGCGGCGTCCGATTGGTGCTCGGCCGGCCGGCGGATGTCCCGGGCCTGCTCCTCGAGCAAGGCCCAGGCCTGGGCCAGATCCACCAGGAGAGCCTTATAGCGCCGTGCCTTGGCCTGTTCGGCAAGACGCAGACACTGTGCTGCCTCGTTACGGAAGTCGACTGGGCTACGCATGCCTCACTCCCTCACTCAACCCCTTACGCGCACACCACAATGCTGCGCCCAATCCAGGCCACACCTTGGAAATGTTCATAACGAATGTGGCGTTTCTCGGTCAAATCCGCCTCAGCCATGGTCGATCCGCGGCATCGTTGCGGCAATCCCCGAAAGTCACAGCGCGGATCGACTTCTCTGGCGCATGATCCCGTGAAGTATAGGCGGCCCGCCGACAAGATCATGCGCCAGTTTTTCAAAATTGGAGCGCGATCTTGCGCAAAACCGGTGCCCGGTTTTGCGGGTCTCGCCCTAATCCCCGTGGTCCGGGCGCTCGAAATACTCCAGGCTATCGAGGCCGATCCTCTCCTTGCTGCGAGAGACAAGCCGGCCTTGGGCAGTCAAGGCCGAAAGGGGCAGCCCCTCCAGGGCATCGATGCCGTCGGGGCCGATCACGCGGTCGGACCGGAAAATCGCGGCTTCGTCGACGAGATCGGCCGATATGGCCGCGGCGGCGAGGATCGAGCCGCCTTCGAGCATCACCCGGGTGATCCCGCGTCCGGCAAGAAGCCGCAGGGCATCGGCCAAATCGATGCGTCCGCCGCGCGCCGGCAGGCGCAGCACGTCGACCCCATGGGCGCGTAGCGCCTTCTCGGCCGCGTCCGGCGCATCGGAGCAGGTCAGCACCCAGACGGGGGTCTGGCGGGCGGTACGGGCGAGCCTGCTGCCGGAGGGCAAGCGCAGGCTGCTGTCGAGCACGACGCGGACCGGCGAGCGCGCGTCCATCCCGGGCAGCCGGCAGGTCAGCAGCGGATCGTCCGCCAAGGCCGTCCCGATGCCAATCAGGATGGCGTCGTTCATGGCGCGCAGGAGATGCACCCGGTCGCGCACCGCCTCCCCGGTGATCTGCACGGGCCGCCGCCCGGCCAAGCCGGCCTTGCCGTCGGCGGAGACCGCGAGCTTGAGCAGGACATGCGGGCGTGCGTCGCGCATACGGCGGATATGGCCAGCAGTGAGCCGCGCCGCGTCCGCTGCCCCCAGGCCGAGGTCCACCCGGATACCGGCCGCGCGCAAGCGTGCATGGCCTTGCCCCGCCACCTCCGGATTGGGGTCCTCGATCGCCGAAACGACACGCGCGATCCCGGCCGCCACGATGGCATCCGCGCAGGGCGGCGTCCGCCCGTGGTGCGAGCAGGGTTCGAGCGTGACGTAGAGCGTCGCCCCGCGCGCGCCCTCCCCGGCACGCCGGAGCGCCTCGGTTTCGGCGTGCGGACGCCCGCCCGGCTGCGTCCAGCCCCGGCCGACGATGACCGGTGTGCCTTGCTCGTGACGCACCACCACCGCCCCGACCGCCGGGTTGGGCCAGGTGTTGCCGAGGCCCCGGCGGCCGAGCGCGAGCGCCAGCCGCATGAAGCGGCCGCCTTCGTCGCCCGCCGCTGCGGGTTCAGGTCCAGACAATGCGGATGATCCTCAATCGCTTCCCGGTCGAAGCAATAAAGTCGCCGGGCCGCCGGCGCACAAGAGGCCGGCACGGCCGCCCTTGACGGGATGGCTCAGCGTTCCGTCCGGTTCCACGGCGCGATGCGCCGCTCGAGCCATTTCAGCGCGGACGTCATGGAGATGCCGAGCGCCATCAGCAGGATCACCGGGACGAAGGTCTTGTCCATGTCGAAGATGTGCGCGTAGCGGGTGATCATGTAACCGAGCCCGCTGATCGTCGTGTAGAACTCCGCGATCACGACGCCGACCAGCCCGCGCCCGATGGCGAGGCGGATTCCGGCCGCGATGTACGGCAAGGCGAACGGCAACAGCACGTCCTGCCACATGCGCCATTCGTTCGAACGGAACGAGCGCGCGACCTCGATCATGTTCTTGTCGCACTCGCGCACGCCCTGATACGTGTTGATCAGGACCGGAAAGACGGCGAACAGAAACACCACGATGATCTTCGCCTTCATGTAGATCCCGAACCACAGCACCAGCAGCGGAACGAGCGCGACCATGGGGGTCGCGTACATGGCGTTGATCGGCAGGTCGAGCGCCCAGTCGATGGGACGGACGCGCGCCATCAGCACGGCGAGCGGCACACCGACCAGGATGGCGAAGCCGAGGCCGTAGAACAGGATCAGCAGACTATCGACCATGTAGTGCTGCAGTTCGTGCGTGACGAACGTCAGCTTGTAGAACGCGACGGCGATCTTCGACGGATAGGAGAAGAAGATCGGATTGACGAACGGCCCGACGAGCTGCCAGGCGATCAGAATGAGCGCGAGGAAACCGTAGCGGTAGACCGGCGGGCGCATCCAGAACGAGGGCTTGCGCGCCTCGGCGACGGGCGGGGCTGACGTTCGGGCCGACACAGCGGCGCCCTGGACCTCGCCGGCGACACTCATCATTTGCTCCTCAGCCTGGAGGTGAAACGAACCGGTGCGCGCGACCGCACCGTCGGAGCATGATCCCGAAACCGGACATCGGTTGCGGAAAGGATCATGCTCACATCAAGGAATTGGAGCGGGGTGACTGCTCAAAAAGGTCGTCCCGCTCTCGTTGCGGCCGCCTGCCCTCATCCCTCTTTATCCGCCCCTCAATCGTCGGACGGACAGACCGGGCCTTTCCATTCGCCGAGCTCCTTGATCGCCTGATTGGCGAAGGAGAGATCGACGATGTTCTCGTATTTCGGAACGCCGCCCTTCTCGATATTGCCGACCCGTTCCATCAGCTGCGCGGTGAAGTTCACCCGCGTCGGACCGAGGCCGTGATTGGCGTCCCACATGCAGTTCTTGACCATGTAGTCGAGCGCCTGCTCGGCGACGTCCTGCGGAAGCTCGGTGTATTTGACGATGATCGGCAGCACCTTGGCCTTGTCGGTGTAGATCATCCGCGTCGCCTCGATGTTCGCCTTGACGAACGTCTGGAGCGCCGCGCGCTTGTCAGCGATCGTCTTTTCGGTCACCGCCATCACGGTGCTCAGATTCTTGGGCTGCACCTCCCAGAGGCGCGCGATCGGATGCAGGGTCGGCAACTTGGATTGCGCGATGACGACCTGCTCGACGTGCAGAATGGCCGTGTCGACCTGCCCGGCGACCAGTGCCGGCACGTCCTCGGACGCGATGCTCACGAAGTTGACGTCCTTGGGATCGACCTTGGCGGCGCGCAGCACGCCGCGGCTGAGCACGTCGGCATAGCCGCCCGGCTCCTGGATGCCGATCCGCTTGCCCTTGAGATCGGCGAGCGTCTTGATGTCCTTGTCGACCATCATCGACGCTTCGACCTTCGGGGCATTGGCGACGATCAGCTTGGTGGGAGCCCCCTTCGCCTGGCCGACGATGCCGAATGCGCCGGAGGCCAACGCGACGTCGGCGCTGCCCGCCACCATTGCCCGGTAGGTGTAGACGCCGCCCTCGAGCTGGATGGTGTCGACCTCAAGCCCGCCCTTCTTGTAGAGGCCGAGGTCCTTGGCGATGAGCGCCGGCATATGAATGATGTTCGGCGGCGTCGTCGGCAGGGCGAGGACCAGCTTCGTCTGCGCATTCGCTGCACCCGGCAGCAGAAGCGCCGCGGCGGCCGAGAAGGCGCATGTCAGGCGCCAGGTCAGACGCCACATCAAGCGGCGAATTTCCATGAGTTCCTCCCATTATCGTTTCCCCTCGAGGTCAAACCCCGGCCGTCCTCCGCAATTCCTTGTCGTTGTCGGACGGCCCGGACCCGGATCGTGCCAGATTGCGGCACACGGGTCGACGGAAAGAATGCGCGCGGATTTGTCCCGGGGGCGGCGGCGCCGTGCCCTCAAAAACATGCAGCAAAATCAGAATGCGGGTTCGGCGGATCGCGCCGCCCGGCGGCCGGCTACTTGCGCAGAGCCTCGGGGACGGCCGGCTTCTCGCCCTCGTCCTCGCCCGACAGCTCGCCGAGCACCGTCTCGAAATCCTTGGCCTCGCGGAAATTCCGGTAGACCGAGGCGAAGCGCACATAGGCGACATCGTCGAGATCGCGCAGATGCGCCATCACGGTCTCGCCGATCGTCTCGGAGGTGACCTCGTTCTCTCCGAGACTCTCGAGATCGCGCACGATCTTCGACACGGTCTGCTCGACACGCTCGGGATCGACGTTGCGCTTGCGCAACGCGATCTCGACCGAGCGCGCGAGCTTGTCGCGATCGAACGGCACCCGACGTCCGTTGCGCTTGATGATCGTCAGCTCGCGCAACTGCACGCGCTCGAACGTGGTGAACCGGAAACCGCAGGCGAGGCACAGACGACGACGCCGGATGGCGGTCGAATCTTCGCTCGGCCGGGAATCCTTGACCTGAGTATCGAGACTAGCGCAGCTCGGACATCGCATGCCCGGCCCCCCGTTCTCCCGTCAGGCGTTGTAGATCGGGAACCGATCGACCAGCCGCTTGACCTTGTCGCGCACGGCCGCTTCGACGGCGGCATCCTCGTCCGTGTTCTTGCCCGAGAGCGCATCGAGCACCTCGACGATCAATTCGCCGATGTGCCGGAATTCGGCGACACCGAACCCGCGCGTCGTGCCGGCCGGCGTCCCGAGCCGGATGCCGGAGGTCACGGTCGGCTTCTCGGGATCGAACGGAATGCCGTTCTTGTTGCAGGTGATGTGGGCGCGGCCGAGGGCGGCTTCCGCCACCTTGCCGGTCAGGCGCTTCGGCCGCAGGTCGACCAGCATGAGATGCGTGTCGGTGCCGCCCGAAACAATGTCGAGGCCATGCGACTTCAGGGTTTCGGCAAGCGCCTTCGCGTTCTCCACGACGTTCTTGGCGTAGAGCTTGAAGGAGGGCTGCAGCGCCTCGCCGAACGCCACGGCCTTGGCGGCGATGACGTGCATCAGCGGACCGCCCTGCAGGCCGGGAAAGACGGCCGAGTTGATCTTCTTCGCCAGTTCCTCGTCGTTGGTGAGGATCACGCCGCCGCGCGGTCCGCGCAGCGTCTTGTGCGTCGTGGTCGTGACCACATGCGCATGCGGGAACGGGCTCGGATGCGCGCCGCCGGCGACGAGACCGGCGAAATGCGCCATGTCCACCATCAGGTAGGCGCCGACCTCGTCGGCGATCTCACGGAAGCGGCGGAAATCGATGATGCGCGGATAGGCCGAGCCGCCGGCGATGATGACCTTCGGCTTGCATTCGCGCGCGCGGCGCGCGAGCTCGTCGTGATCGATGCGTTGGTCGTCGCGCCGCACGTCATAGGCGACCGCGTTGAACCACCGGCCCGACATGTTGATCTTCATGCCGTGCGTGAGATGGCCGCCGGCGGCGAGGTTGAGCCCCATGAAGGTGTCGCCCGGGTTCATCAAGGCCATGAACACCGCCGCGTTGGCCGAGGCGCCCGAGTGCGGCTGCACGTTGGCGAAGCCGCAGCCGAACAGCTTGGTCACGCGCTCGATGGCAAGGCGCTCGGCGATGTCAACGAACTGACATCCGCCGTAATAGCGCTTGCCCGGCAGGCCTTCGGCGTACTTGTTGGTGAGCACCGAGCCCTGCGCCTCGAGCACGGCGCGGCTGACGATGTTTTCCGACGCGATCAGCTCGATCTCCTCGCGCTGGCGGCCGAGCTCCAGCCGGATCGCCTCGGCGATCTCGGGATCGGTTTCGGCGAGCGAGGATGTGAAGAAGCCCGCGGTTTCGGCGCCCGCGGTCTTGTGGGAAATCGCCATAGTCTTCTCCGGCTACGCTGTCCGGGCCACGGCCGCCGCCCTGGCGCTGATGACCTTGGGTCACCTGCACCGCCGGAGCGGTCCTCGCGCTCGGCCGATACCCAAGTCGCGATTAGCACATCGCCGCCGGTGCGCCAAGTTTGGAGGCAGATCGCCCGTCTCTCGCAAGATGTAGCGTTACCCACCAGGCTGGCCGGATAAGGTTCCGGGAGTGCAGTCAGCCGCCGCCCGCGCCGCGCGAACCTAGCCGCGCGACGTCGTTGCCGTCGGCCCCACGCCGTCCCGGTTGTAGATGTCGCCGCGGAACTGCACGACTCCGTCGGAGGTCGCCCAGGCGGTCACGTAGATCCAATAGACCGGCACCGGCTTCGTCAGACGCGCATCCTTGCGCTCGCCCGACTTGATCACCCTGTCGATCTCCTGGCGCGGCCAGCCGGGCGTCTCCGCGAGCAGCCAGTCGACCAGTTCGCGCACGTTCTGGACGCGCACGCAGCCAGAGGAATCGAAGCGGAAGTCCTCGCCGAACAGGTTCTTGAACGGTGTGTCGTGCATGTAGACGGAATACGGGTTGGGGAAGTTGATGCGAATCGTGCCGAGCGAATTGAAGTCGCCCGGGTCCTGCTTGAACCGGTAGTTCACCGCCTCCTCGGAGTTCCAGTTGATCTGCTCCGGCTGCAGCTCGTGCCCCTGCCCGTCGAGGATACGGATGCGGTTCTCCGTCAGATAGTTCGGCTCCTTCTGCATTCTCGGAATGAGATCGCGCCGCACGATCGACACCGGCACCGTCCAATAGGGATTGAAATTCACCTCGATGATCCGGCTCTGGATCTCCGGCGACGGCCGGTCCGGCTTGCCGACCACGGCGGTTTGGCGCGAGACCACGACGCCGTTCTCGATCGCCTCGATGCGCGCAGCCGGAAGATTGCAGACGACGAGCCGGCCGGCGAAGTTCGCGTTCACCGCGCGCAGGCGCGCGACGTTGATCTTGAGCTGGGCGAGCCGCACCTGTGCCGGGACGTTGAGGGCGTCGAAGCTCTCGTCGCGCAGAATGCCGTCGATGGAGATTCCGTGCCGCGCCTGGAAGCGCCGGACGCCGGCCTCGACATAGGAATCGAACACGTCGGTCACCGCACTGTCGGCTGCGATGTCGCCGGCCACGGCGAGCCGCTGCCGCAGCACCTTGACGCTCGGGTGACGATTGCCGAGGCGCAGCCCGCCTTCGACCGGCGGCACCACCGGCCATCCGCCGGCAGCGACGATCGCCTCGTAGCGCGCGATCGCCTGCTCGGTCGTCTCCACCGTCGAGGGCGACAGCGTCGGCAGCGACGCCTTGGGCATCAGGATGGTGCGGGAGGCGGAATCAAAGCCCTGGCCGTATCCGGCCTTCTGATTCTGCTCGATCAGCGCCTGCAGGATCTGGTCGTCCTCGGCCTGCGCGGCCCGTGCGAAGGCCGCCGTCGCCGCCGCCCCGGCTCCCAAACGGCGCAGGAATGCGCGGCGGCTCAGGCCGGCGCGCCGGTCACCTCGTTCGCTCATGAAATCCCGCCCAGTCCCTTGCGGCCGCCCCCGCAAGGCGGGGAAATTGCGCGGATGCGACAGCGAAGGCAACCGCCAATCGCACATTCGTGAGAAATCGTCCGCAAGCCATTGAACGGGCGAATGGCTCGCCCGGCGGACGCCACACCCGACCTCGCTTCCCGGGCACATCTCTTTTCCGTGTGGCTGGCCCCCCGGGTCTGCAGCGCACCACGCGCAATCAAGCCTGCGCAGATGGCGTAAACCTATCTGCGCGCGCTGCGCCGCACCTGGGGAACGGTGGCTGTGCCCCGAATACAGACCTTGTGTCCCGGGCGCGGTGCAACGTGAGCGCAGCGAACGGTGGACCGCAGACCCGGGCCCCACCGACGACGAAACGAAAAAGCCCCGGCTCTCGCGAGCCAGGGCCATGGCCTCTCCGCGGCCGTATGAGCCGGATCAGAGCCGATAGAGGATCTGATCGGTCCAGAAACGCTCGAGCCGGTGCAACGCCTTGTTGAGGGTCGCGAACTCGTCGGCGCTGATGCCGCCGACCTGCTCGACCGTGCGCACGTGCTTCTGGTAGAGCCCCTCGACAATCTTGCGCACCTCCCCACCCTTCTCGGTCAGCTTGATGCGGACCGAGCGGCGATCGACGCGCGAGCGCTGGTGGTCGAGGAAGCCCATCTCGACGAGCTTCTTGAGGTTGTAGGAGACGTTGGAGCCGAGATAGTAGCCGCGCGTGCGCAGCTCGCCAGCGGTCAGCTCCTTGTCGCCGATGTTGTAGAGCAGCAGCGCCTGCACCGAGTTGATGTCGGCGCGGCCGCGACGGTCGAATTCGTCCTTGATCACATCCAGGAGACGCCGATGAAGGCGCTCCACGAGGGTCAAGGCCTCGAGGTACTGCGGCCGGATGCTGTCGAATTGCGCTTCGCGCTCGACGGGTTCGACCGTCTTCATCACGGTTTTCATGGTGACGCCCTTTGAACTCATGTTATCGTTCAAAGACGAGGCCCTGTTTCCCCGTCCCTATGCGCCACATTACGGGGATCGATCTAAGATCCGCTTAAACAACAGAATAAAGATCTAGTTTATTTGCCAGGGTGAATAGTTGATTGATGGCCAAAATGAAGGAATTTCAGTTAGATTCTGTTGAGAGGCCCGTATACGGTACTTGATGAATTCCTTACCGCGCGTTCACGGATGTGGCGAAAGGCGGATTTTGGCCTCGGAAGGGCCCCGTTGGCTGTGGCGGGGCCCTGTAGGGCGGGATAGCGCAGCGTATCCCGCTAACGGCGTCTGACATGGCGCATTACGCCTTTGGCTCATGCGCCACTACAACGCCGGTCATCCCGCCGCGGCCGCCGCCACCCAAATGCCCATCGCGAGCATGCAGGCGGCCTGCAGGAAAAAGAACGCGAAGCGCAGCGAGGCGACGAAGTCGGTCTGCACGAACGCGAGGTGGACGGTGGTCTGGCAGATGCGCGCCGCCATGAACGCAAGCGCGAGCGCATCGAGAAGCGCCCCCTTCACGCCCGCGAGCGCCGCGCAGACGGCGATCGCTCCGTACACCGGCAGGTTCTCGACGCAGTTCATGTGCGCTCGCATCGCGCGTTGGTACCACTCGCTTCCCTGCGGAACATCGGCGCGCCATTCGCTGATCTTGGTGCGTCCGGTAAGGATCCTGGACCATCGATAGCTGCCGATGGTCGCAAACAGCACGAGGAGCGTCCATCCGGCAAAGGCGAGCAGGATCCAGAGGGGAATGGTCATGTCGTCTCCCGGAGCAGAATGACTTTTCTTCGAATCGCCATGCTGGTCTGCCGTTTTGATTCGAGCATGATCCCGTCCGAAAATCGGCAGCCGCTTTTCGGGATCATGCTCTCAAGCGCGCTTGCCATCGGAGACATCGGCAGCTCAGAGGCTCCGCAGGAGCCGGATGATCCCGGAAAAATCGACGCCGGCATTGCCGGCCTCGACAAAGCGCGCATAGAGCGCGGCGGCCTCGGCCCCGAGCGGCGCCTTGGCGCCCGCGGCGCGCGCCGTTTCCTGAGCGAGGCGCAGGTCCTTGAGCATCATCGCGGCCGTGAAGCCGGGCTGGTAATCCCGATTGGCCGGCGAACCCGGAACCGGGCCGGGCACCGGGCAATAGCTCGTCAGCGACCAGCACTGGCCGGAGGATTGGGAGGAAATCTCGAACAGCTTGTCGGCCGAGAGCCCGAGCTTTTCGGCCAGGACGAACGCCTCGCAGACGGCGATCATGGAGGCGCCGAGGATCAGGTTGTTGCAGATCTTGGCCGCCTGTCCGGTGCCGGAATCCCCCGCGTGGACCATGGTGCGTCCCATCGCCGCCAGGATGGGCTGAGCGCGCAGGAATGTCCCTTCCCGCCCGCCGACCATGAAGGTGAGTGTGCCCGCCTGGGCGCCGGCGACCCCGCCCGACACCGGCGCGTCGAGCATCGACAGGCCGCGCTCTTCCGCCGCCGAGGCCACCGCCCGCGCGGTGTCGACATCGATGGTCGAGCAGTCGATCAGAAGCGCCGCGGACTGGGCGTTGGCGAGCACACCCGCATCGCCGAAATAGACGTCCCGCACCTCGCGCCCGGATGGCAGCATGGTGACGATCACGTCGGCGCGCGCGGCGGCGAGCTTCACCGAGGCCAGGGCCGCGCCGCCCGCCGCCACGAGCCGGTCGACCGCCGCACCGTCGAGGTCGAAGCCTTCCACCGTATGGCCGGCCTTGAGAAGGTTCTGCGCCATCGGCAATCCCATGTTGCCGAGACCGATGAAGCCGATCCTCGCCATCGTGCTCTCCCGTGGCCAGCATTGACGCTTACGCCCTCACGACGGGTGCTCGCGTGCCGCAAGGATCGCCAACAGCAGATAGGAAGTGATCAGCACGCCTTCGAGCATCACGGTCGCCACCCGGCCGCCGTAGATCTGCGGAAAGAACATTTCGACCGCGATCATGGACACCGACGCGGTGAGCCATACGACGGCGCCCCATGGCGCCATCAGCCAGAGACCGACGGCGGCGACGAGATCGATCACCGCAAAGAACACGGTCGCGGTCTGCCAGGGCATCGGGTTGGCTTCGAAGGGACCGTTGGGACCCGAGGCGAAGCCGCAGACGATCGCCCAATGCGACAGCCCCTTGATCATCGACACGCCGGCCATGATGCGCAGGAACAGCACCAGCCGGTCGGTCCAGCTCGTCGCATGCCCCTCCTCCGCATGGACGGGCTCGAGCTCACGCACGCGGTCGCGGGCAACCTGGTCCATCATGACAGGACGAGCTCGCGCGTGAGCGGCGCGAAATGGCGCGCGACCTCCGCCTCGCTCACGTCGGCGAGGCGCGCGGGGGACCAATGCGGGGCGCCGTCCTTGTCGATGATCGTCGCGCGGATGCCCTCGTAGAAGTCGTGGCCGTGGACCACGCGTGACACGATGCGAAATTCGGCTTGCATGCACTCCTCGAACGACCAGTTCGGCGCTCGCCGCATTTGCGCGAGCGCGATCTTGAGACTCAACGGCGCCTTGGCGCGGATGTCGGCGGCCGTTTCGGCCGCCCACCGTCCCTCTTCGTCCCGCCCCGTCGCGGCAATATCGAGGCGCGAGAGAATAGCCTCAACCGTCTCGGCTGCGAACAGGCGATCGATCGAGAAGCGCCGGGCCGCGAGCGGCCCCTGCCCGGCCGCTGTGGAAAACGCAGCCAGGATAGAATCGACCGGCACGTTGCCGCACAGCGCGTCGACGAGCTCCGGGAAGCGCGCCGACGGAACCCGATGCGTGGCAATGCCCGCCGCGCAGGCATCGGCGGCAGCGAGTCGCGCACCGGTCAGTGCGCAAAAAGGGCCGAGTTCGCCCGGCAGGTGCGAGAGGAACCATGTCGCGCCGACGTCGGGAAAGAATCCGATCCCGACCTCCGGCATCGCGAAAAGGAAGGCGTCGCCCGCCACCCGGTGCGACCCGTTGATCGAGATTCCAGCCCCGCCGCCCATGACGATGCCGTCGATGCAGGCGACATAGGGCTTCGGGTAGCGCTTGATGAGTGCATTGAGCGCGTATTCATCGCGAAAGAACGTCAGCGCCTCGTCCTGCTTCCCGGCGCGGCCGAGCGCATAGACTTGGCGCAGGTCGCCTCCGGCCGAAAAGGCCTTGCCCTCCGCCGTCACGACGACACGCGTTACTGCCGGATCGCGCGCCCAGGCGGTGAGCCGCGCGGCAAGCGCACGGATCATCTCGCCGGTTAGCGCGTTCAGCGCCTGCGGCCGGTTGAGCACGACGAGGCCCGCCGCCCCGCGCCGCTCGAACAGGATGTCAGATTGAGAGGACATTGTGGGGGATCAGTCCGGACTTTCGCGAGGGAGAAACAGAATGCTGTAACCCACAAACGGCGAGAGCGGCAAAAATCAATGCCGGAAGCCCGACCATGGCGCAGCATATCTATTTGGCACGAAGCGTTCCGTTTGGCACGAAGCACTTCCGTTTCGGTTCCCTCCCCTTGCGGAGGAGGGAGTGCGCTGAGTTCGAGGCAAATTCAGAGAATCATTCTGCTAGCGCCATCTCGCCCTGCACATTCATTGCACGGCCCCTCTACCCGCTCATTCCTTCACCGCGCCGGTCATCGCCGACACGTAGTGCTCGACGAAGAAGGCGTAGAGGATGACGAGCGGCAGCGAGCCGACCAGCGCGCCGGCCATCAGCGAGCCCCAGCGGTAGATATCGCCGTCGACGAACTCGTTGACGATCGCCACCGGCACCGTCTTGTTCTGTGTCGAGGAGATGAACGTGAGCGCGTAGATGAACTCGTTCCAGCACAGCGTGAAGCAGAAGATGAAGGCAGAGATCAGCCCCGGCACCGCCAGAGGAATCACGATCTTGGTCAGGATCTGCCACCGGCTCGCGCCGTCGATCAGCGCGCATTCCTCGAGCTCGAACGGGATCGTCTTGAAATAGCCCATCAGCAGCCAGGTCGAGAACGGGATCAGGATGGTCGGGTAGGTGAGGATGAGCGCAAACGGCGTATCGAACAGCCCATACTGAAAGACGACCGTCGACAGCGGAATGAACAGGATCGACGGCGGGATCAGGTAAGCGAGGAAGATCATGCCGCCGATCCACTGCGCGCCGCGATAGCGCAGCCGCACGATGGCGTAGGCCGCGAGCACGCTCGCGATGATCGACAGCACGGTGGCGCTGACCGCGACCAGCATCGTGTTCCACAGCCACAGCGGATAATACGTCTCGAACAGCAGCCTGTGGATGTGCTTGAAGGTCGGCGTCCAGGTCCAGAACGGGTTGAAGCGGTCGAGGTCGAGGAGCTGGTCGTCCGGCTTGATGGCCGTCAGCGCCATCCAGTAGAACGGGAACAGCAGCACCGCGACGATGATCCCGAGCGGCAGATAGAGCGTGACGAGCCGCTTCGGCAGCGACTCCAGATAGCTCATGCCCTCTGTGCGGTCGCCCTTGGCGGAGGCGGCCACACCGGGGAGCCGCGCGCTCAGCGACTTCGGCTCGGCCGGGAGATCAATCATTGCTCTCCCCCTGCTGCCACTTGCGCCGCTGCAGCCCGAACCAGGAAATGAGGATCGCGGCCAGCAGGAACGGGATCATGGCGGTCGAGATCGCCGCGCCCTCGCCCAGGTAGCCGCCGAGGATCGCGCGTTGATACGAGAGCGTCGCCATCAGGTGCGTGGCGTTGACCGGCCCGCCGCGCGTGATCGCCCAGATGAGCTGAAAATCCGTAAAGGTGAAGAGCACCGAGAACGTCATCACCACGGCGATGATCGGCGTGAGCAGCGGATAAGTGATGTGGCGGAAGATCTGCCAGCGACTCGCGCCGTCGATGGTCGCCGCCTCGTAGAGCGAGGGCGAGACGGTCTGTAAGCCGGCGAGCAGCGTGATGGCGACGAACGGCACGCCGCGCCAGATATTGGCGAAGATCACCGACCAGCGCGCGTTCCACACGTCACCGAGGAAATTGATGTTGTGGTCGATCAGGCCGAGCTGGCGCAGCGACCAGGAGATGATCGAGAATTGCGCGTCGTAGAGCCACCAGAAGGCGATCGCCGAGAGCACGGTCGGGACGATGAACGGGATGAGGATGACCGCGCGGATCACCGCCTT
>CAYVBN010000229.1:0-5195 GCA_964449645.1 uncultured Hyphomicrobiales bacterium | reverse complement strand
TGGTGGCGGAATCCCCCCATTTCCCCAGGATCAAGTCGAACGCCGCCGCGATCGGGATGTCCTTGCGCCCAGCCGACGTAGTAGGCCGCGACCGCCGCAGCGTCGCGGCTGATGAGGCCACAAATGCGCTGCGTGGCCGTGCCGCAACAATCGCAGCATCCCGTGCTGGCGCCAGTTGGCTCGATCTCGAACGCTCGCCAGTCGGGTGGTTGAAGGGATGAACTTTCAGGCACCGGATATCCCTGGGTTGGAAGTTCCGTTGTCGGTAGACGGATTTGGCGCCGGTGCGCCTCGCGCGCTCACTCGGTCTCCATGCGCGCCGCGTCTTCGAGCGCCGTTTCGATGAAACCGGCGGGATCGTCGCAGAACTCGTGCATCAATCGGAAATGCTCCGTCTCATCGAGGCTCACCGGCTCGAGCCCGTATTTCGACAGGCGGAGCAGCGTCGCGCCCGGATAGGCCATCAGCAACGGCGAATGGGTCGCCATGATGACCTGCGCGCGGCGGCTCTGCGCCATGCGGCGCAGCACCTGCAGGAAAAGGATCTGGCGCGACGGCGAGAGCGCCGATTCCGGCTCGTCGAAGATGAAGATGCCCTGCCGCTCGCAGCGCTCCTCGAAGAAGCGCAGAAATCCCTCGCCGTGCGAATGGGAAAGGAAGTCGGGCGCGGCCGCACCGGCGGCGAGCGCCGCCTGGTCGAGATAGCGCGCGACCGAGAAGAAACTCTCGGCCTTGAAGAACCAGCCGCTGGTGATCTTCGGCAGCCAGCTCGCGCGGAGAGCGGAGGCGAGCCGTCCGCCGCTGACCTCGACCGCGGCGGAATGGTCGACCGGCCGATAGCCTTTGCCGCCGCCCGCGTCGTCGTAGCCGGCAAGCGCGGCGATCCCTTCGAGCAGCGTCGATTTCCCGGTCCCGTTCTCGCCGACGATGATGGTGATCGGCTGCGCGAAGGCGAGTTCGAACGCGTCGCGAAACAGCGGCAGGCAGAAAGGGTACGCGTCGGCGTCGGGGACTGCGGACGGATCGAGCCAGATTCGCTTGAGATACGGGGCGGGCAGGTGGGTCGGACGCTGTCGTCGGCTCATGGGCGCGCCATCGTGAGAACCGCTGTCTCTTTAGAGCATTTTTCGCCGCTGTGGGAACCGGTCCGTCATGGGGAAATGCGACCAAATGCCAAGACTTGCAGCAGACAGCCGGGTGATACGGCATCGGCCGGGATCATGTGCACGGCGCCGGGCGTTACCGTCTGCCGCGGCCGCTCCCGGTTCGCCATTTTGCCGGGCAGTCGCCGCGGCATCGCGGGCGAATCCGCATGATCCTTGGCGAGGAAACGCAATGTTGGAGATGTCAATTGGAGCCGGCGAGCACGTCGTACGCGCGGTCGTCGTCTACGTATTTCTGTTCGTCGCTCTGCGCTTCATCGGCAAGAAGCAGATCGGCGAGCTCGCGCCGTTCGATCTCATCGTCCTGCTGATCCTCAGCGAGACGGTCCAGAACGCGATGATCAGCGACGACAAATCGCTGGTCGGCGGGCTGATTTCCGCCGCGACGCTGATCGCCCTGGCGCAGGCCATGGGCTGGTTGAGCTGGCGCAGCAAGAAGCTCTCGCGTGTTCTCGAGGGGACGCCCGCCGTGCTGGTCCGGCACGGCAGCCGGTGCGAGGAGGCGATGCGCCGCGAGCGCGTGAGCATGTCGGAAATCACGGAATCCATGCGCCGCCAGGGCTGCTCGAATATCGCCGACGTCCGCATCGCCATCCTGGAGAACGACGGGCGGATTTCCGTGCTCAAGCGGGAAGGCACCTAGCATCTTGCGGGCAAAAGCTACGGGAACCAATCCGCGCAGCCGGTCTTAAACCCGCGAGCGGATCACGTGCCGCAGCGGTCGTCCGGACGGCAGGACGCCTCGGCCGCGAGTCCCTTCGGGCGAGCCAGGAACAGCAGGTTGCACCATGCCGGCTTCGGACGACACCAATGCCAACCGGCGGCGATCGGACCAGCGCTTGCCGGCGGCCGAGGAAGGCCTGCAGGCGGATCCCGCGCTCACCCCTTATCATCGCCGGCCGGTCGTCCGGGTCATTGCGCTCGTGGCGATCGCGATCGTGATCGTCACGCTGATCGTGCTGACGTCCCAGCAGCATCCCGCGGTGCAGGACGCGCAGAAACCCCCGACGCCGGCGGCGAAAACGCCGTGATGCGGCCGGGGCCGATCCGGCCGGTCGGCGGCGGAAGATCGATCGCGCGGCGATCCGCTGGGTGACGAACCGGTTGGCGCGCCGCCTAGCGGGTGCCCGCCGCCGTGACCTCCCGCCCTTTGCCGACGCCAATCCACTGCCGCCTGCCGGCCTCCGGGCGCGGCCGAGCGCCCCGAAACCCGACCGGCCCGGAAGATGTGCACGGCAATTCGCCGCGGCTGGCGCGCAATCGCGTCGGAAGACTTGCGGGCGGCTTGAAACCGTCACAATTATCGGCGCATCGGTCGCGTAATCGAGGCTGCGAGCGGAGCGTGCGGCAATCGCCGCGCGCCGCGCAGCGGGGGCGAACATCCCGGAGCCCAACGCCCGGGGGAAGCGGCAATATCGGAAAGAAGGCTGTGTCCGAAAGCGAGAGAACGGCGCCGGTGCGCGCGAATGGTCCCCAGGGGGGTGTCGGCCCCCGGCGGGAGACGGGTCCCCACCAGGACCACGACATCATCTATCCATCGGCGGTCCCGTTCGTGCTGGTCCATCTGGCCTGCTTCGCGGCCATTTGGACCGGTGTCACGTGGACGTCCGTCCTGCTGTGCATCTCGCTCTACTGGCTGCGCATTTTCGCGATCGGGGCCGGTTATCACCGCTACTTTTCCCATCGCGCCTACACAACGAGCCGGGCCTTCCAGTTCATTCTCGCCGTCATGTCGCAGAGCACCGCGCAGAAGAGCGTCCTGTGGTGGGCGGCCAAGCACCGGCATCACCACCTGCATTCCGACACCGAACACGACGTGCATTCACCGCGGCAGAGCGGCTTCCTCTACAGCCATCTCGGCTGGATCTTCGCGCGCGAGAACGACACGGCCAACCTGACGAAGGTCGCGGACCTCGCCGCTTATCCCGAGCTCATGTGGCTGCACAAGTACGAGATCGTGCCGGCCATTGTGCTGGGATTCGTTTGCTTCCTGATCGACGGCTGGACGGGCCTCGTGGTCGGATTTTTCTGGAGCACCGTGCTCGTCTATCATGCGACGTTCTGCATCAACTCGCTCGCCCACGTGCACGGGAAGAAGCGCTACGTCACCGGCGACGACTCGCGCAACAACTGGCTCCTGGCTCTCTTCACGATGGGAGAGGGGTGGCACAACAACCACCACGCCTATCAGAGCAGCGTGCGGCAGGGTTTCCGCTGGTGGGAGATCGACTGCACGTTCTACGTCCTGAAGGCGCTGTCGCTCCTCGGCGTCGTCTGGGATCTCAAGTCGCCGCCCGCCGCGGTGGTGCAGAACGAGCACCGGTTGGGGTCGCGCGTGATCGAGCGCGCAGCGCGGCGCGTCGCCGACAGTTTCAACGCTGAGCACATCGCGGGCTCGGTGCAGGCGGCCATCGCCAATCTCGAGGAGCGGCTCGCCGCCACCCAGTCGCGCGCCTCCGATGCCCTCGCCAGCCTGTGCTTGCCGCACCTGCCGACCCGCAGCGAGCTGCTGCACCGCGCCATGGCGCTGCACGCCAAGACTCCGTCGATCGATGCGATCGTCGACCGGGCGCACGCGCTTCTGCTCGAAGCGGTCGCCCGGAAGCTCGGCGCAGCCGCGGCCTGATCAGGCCGCGAGCAGACGCACGAGCCTGTTCCGGACGCCGCGCACCCGCTGCCCGGCGGCGGTTAATCCTGAGCGGCAAATCTTCCTTACGCATCCCGCCGCCGCGCCCGCTTGCGCAGAGACTCGCGGCGGGACAGCGGCCGGATGCGGCCGCAGTCCCGGTCGAGAGCGTCGGCAAGCCGACCGGGGCGATCCTGCCGCAGCCCCCCGCTGGCTTCTGGCGACACCGGTGCCGCACCACGGCCGCGACGATGCCCGGTCCCGCCGGATGCCGCCGCCGCTTAACCCACAACCGATCAATTCCATCGCGGCGGGAACCGGAACGCCTCATCGAACGTTGAATTTACCGGCATGTCCTTTCCTTGCAATCCGAGGAGTCCTGTCATGCGGCATCGTTCGGCAATGCTCTGGACGGGGTCCGTAGGCCTCGCCCTGTTTCTGTTTCCTGCTTTCTCCGCGCAAGCGCTGACGCTGCAAGAATGCAGCGCCAAATACAAAGCGGCGCAGCAGGCCGGTACCCTCAACGGCATGAAATGGAATGACTTCCGCAAGGCGGAATGCGGTGCGAACGCGGCGGCAACGCCAACGGCGGCTCCCAGCACTGGTGCCGCAGCACCGGCGACGAAGCCGACCAACGCCGCGGTGAGCCGTCCGGCACCCGCCACCGGGAATGCCGTGTTTCCGAATGCCGTGTCGCCGAAATATTCGAGCGAAACGCCCGGAAAGGCGCGGATGCATACCTGCCTCGATCAATACAACGCCAACAAAGCAACCAATGCCAACGGCGGGTTGAACTGGATCCAGAAAGGCGGCGGCTACTACAGTGCGTGCAACAAGCACCTGAAGGGCTGACAACCGGCAGGCGAACGTTTCATACTCTCTGACCCGATTCAGGGCGAACCGTGGAGAGAGGTCATGTCACGAATTGTTCTGGCTGTTCTGTTTGCGATGTCGATAGGCAGCGCCTATGCGCAAAGTCCGTCCTGCAAGGCGCAAGCCGCCGACAAGAAGCTCGCCGGCGCAGCGCTCAACAGCTTCATGAAAAAGTGTCAGACGGATGCGCAGAAGAGCTGCGATACTGCCGCAGCGGACCGCAAGCTCGCCGGTGCGGCCAAGACGAGCTTCACCAAGAAGTGCGTCACTGACGCGGTCGGAAGCTGAGCGGGCATGTTGCGCGCGTGCTTCCTGTCTCGGCGACGGAGACTCCCATGCTCAACATCTTGTGGATCATCATCATCGGCTTCGTTGCGGGCCTCATCGCCCGTTGGCTCGCGCCCGGCTCGAACAATCCTAGCGGCTTCATCCTGACCACCATCCTGGGGATCGTCGGAGCGTTCGTGGCGACGTTCATCGGGCAGGCTGTCGGCTGGTATCGGCTCGATCAGGGTGCCGGGTTGATTGGGGCG
>CAYVBN010000228.1:0-6601 GCA_964449645.1 uncultured Hyphomicrobiales bacterium | reverse complement strand
GGCATGCCGTGCGGGAAGCCTTTGTAGGTCTTCAGCGTGCCGTTTTTCAGCAGCTTCGCCGAAAGCGGGCCTGAATCGGCATAAGGGACGATCTGATCGTCGTCGCCATGCATGACGAGGACCGGGACGGTGATCTTCTTCAGGTCTTCGGTGAAGTCGGTCTGCGAGAAGGCGACGATTCCATCGTAATGCGCCTTGGCGGCGCCCATCATGCCCTGCCGCCACCAATTCCAGATCACGCCCTGCGCGGGCTTCGCGCCGGGCCGGTTGTAGCCGTAGAACGGTCCGGCCGGGAGATCGTAATAGAACTGGGCGCGATTGGCGGCGAGCTGCGCCTGCAGTCCATCGAACACCTCCTTGGGCAATCCTCCCGGATTGGCCGCCGTCTTCACCATCAGCGGCGGCACCGCCGAGATGAGCACCGCCTTGGCCACCCGCCTTTCGCCGTGACGCGCGATGTAGTGCACCACCTCGCCGCCGCCGGTGGAGTGGCCGACATGAACCGCGTTGCGCAAGTCGAGCTTGTCGACCAGCTCGGCGAGATCGTCGGCGTAGTGATCCATGTCGTGGCCGCCGTCGGTCTGGGCTGAACGGCCATGGCCGCGCCGATCGTGCGCAATCACGCGGAACCCGCGATTGCGGAAGTACATCATCTGCACGTCCCAATCGTCGGCCGACAACGGCCAGCCGTGACTGAACACGATCGGCTGACCTGTTCCCCAGTCCTTGTAAAAGATCTCGACGCCATCGCTCGTGGTGATTGTGGCCATGATCATCCTCGCATCGCTCTGGGGCAGGTCTTCGGTTCACCGATCCGACGCGGCTCGACCGCGACGATGAGAAAAGCGTCGCCGAGTGGGCGCAACGGAACTGCGAGCGAGCGGCTCGTGACGGGAGAACGCCGACCGGCGGCGATCCGTCGCCCGTTTCGCGGCAGCGAAGCGTTCAGGCCTGGAATTCCGGAACGTCCATCCAGAATGCTGCGCAGCCTAATGACAATCGTCGGCGCGGATCGATTGGACCAACGTCCTATGCCGATCCGTCGACCGCCTCCGCCGATCGGCTTCCGATACCAGGGACCCATCGCGGTTCAGAAAATCTGATTGTCCGGATCGGCGCGCGGATTGCTCATCCGTGCGACCATTCCGACCGGGGCGATGCGGCACTGACCGTCGCGCACAGCCGCGCCGCGACCGCGGTCGTCACGATGAACCGAGTTCCGGCCTCGCCGCGCTGATCGGTCCCGGCAGGGCCGCCTCTGCTTCCGCTTGCAGTTGCGCCTCGTGCCGGCGCAGGAACAGCACGCTCCCGACAATCGCCACGAGGGCCAGGATGGCGAGCGCCAGCCCGAAGGGTCTGGCCACGCGCTGAATTTCCTTTCCCAGATACCAGGCTCCAAACCCGTACATGGTTGCCCAGACGATTCCGCCAGCGGCGTTGAAAACGAGAAAACGCGGCCAGTCCATGCGGTTGACCCCGGCCAGAAACGCGGCAAGCGCCCGCAGGACGGCGACGAAGCGGCCGAAGAACACGACCTTCCCGCCGTGGCGAAGGAACAGGTACTGGCCGACTTTGATGCGCGCCGCGGTCAGCCCGACGTACCCGCCAAAATGCACGAGGAACCAGAAGCCTAGCCTTCGGCCGATCCAATAGCCCAGATTGTCGCCCAGGATGGCACCGGCCGCGGCGGCGGCCACGACGCCCCATATGTTCAGACCGTGGGTCGTTCCGGCAATGATTGCCGCGGCAATGAGCGTGGCTTCGCCCGGAACCGGGATGCCCATGCTTTCGATGCCGACGATGCAGCCGACCGCCCAGTAGCCGTAAGCGGAAACGAGACGGACCAGATCGCCATGCGAAAGCAGCGACATCGGGTGGCGTCCCTGTTCGCGGCCCCCTCCCCCGGCCGGGCCGGGCAGACGATCGGGCAACGTTCACGCCGCATCATTGCGCAGTCGGAATTGCGTTGCACGGTCGGAATGCCTGGTCAGCGGACCAGGACTTTGCCGAGTTCCCCGAACACTATTCCAAATCACGCAGGCCAACTCCAAATAAACGCAGGCCGGCGCGATTGCGCGAGCTGGCGTGGTTTGTTTGTTGTTCCGTTTGCCGCTTGACGTCCGCAGACCGTTTGGTCGCGTTCGTCGGAGGAAAAATCTGGTACGGGGCGAAGATTGGAGGCATCATCGCTTCTTCGGCCTCGGGCAGGCTGTTCGGAGTAGTTCAATGCTGCAGAAGCAAAGCAGCAGCGTGATTTTGTACCTGGAGCGGGCGTCGTCTGCGCGCGAACACGCCCTGCAGGCCAAAGACGCCGAACTGAAAAGCCATTACCTCGACATGGAAGCCAAGTGGCTCGATCTCGCGGCCAGCAGCGCGCAGGTCGAACGTGTCGATCTGTTCCTGCAAAGCTTGAAATTCAGCCGGCTGGCGCCGTCCGAGACCTGCTGGTCGTGCGGCCGGCCGATGCGGCTTGTATCGGTCGAACCCGGCCCCGATGGCCAGAGATACAGATTCGAATGCCGCGATTGCCGGAAAGAGCGAATTCGCCGGACATCATGATCAACGCCGGTCGAACGAGAGTTCACGCGTCGGATGCCGCCATCGGCAATCTCACCTGAACGAAGCGGGCTTTTCGCAAGACTTCGCGTTCCCGCGCCTCGAGCCTCGCCAGCAGCGCCACATGTTCCGGGGATGGAGGCTCGGTCAACACGGACGCGTAGGTTTTCACCAGCGGCGGGCCGAGCACATCGATCATGAAGTGCGGGCCGGGATGCACCTTCGCCAACGATCGATGCATACGGTTTTCCTCCCGTCGTTACGGGCATCCCCCGCAAGTCAACGAACAGGTGCACCAAAGGTTCGGCCACAAACATGCCCGGAAGCCAATCGGCCGAAAGCAATCGAGCAGCTTGGCGGGGTGGAATAGATCTAACCGATGGCCGAACGGCACATGGTGGAGTGGGCGGTGAGTTCAGCGCTCGTCCGCCGCCACGAGCCACGCCGTCAGCGCGCAGATTGCAATTCCGAAGAGCACCAGGTGCAGCATGGCCAGTCCCTGCGAAAGGCCCCGTAAAGTCCCCGGCTGCGCCAGACAGCCGGGGCTCGCCTTGCGGACGGCTGGAACGGGCTGGATCAAGCCGCCCGATAATTGGTCAACGATGATGCACCGCAAACGTTCCGGAATATATGCGATCAGGTGCAGCCTCACGCGGTCTTGTTCTCGCCACATTAGAACGACTTCGCTGTCGGTTCCGACATTCCGAATCCGCGACGGTGCAATGATACCGTAATCTCGGCAATGATCCGACCCGCACCGAGGTCCGCCAGTGGGCACTGGTCCGGGGCCTTGAAGGAACTTACCTCCCATGCTGCAGCAGATGTCGGCTCGCCTGCGAGCGGAACCCGATCTCAAAAGCGCCATGGCGCGGCTGCTGACGGACGTCGTTGCCCTGCACGGCGCTGAATTCGGCGACGTCCAGCTTGCCGCCGACGGCATCCTCTTTCTCGTCGACCAAAGTGGATTTGATGCGCCGTTCGTAACGGCGTTCAAACACGTGGAGGTGTCGAGCACCACGGCCTGTGCGCGGGCTTTTCGTCACCGGGCGGCGGTGTTGATCCGGGACGTCGGCGAGGATCCGGAATTCCAGCCCTATCGTGCAGCCGCCGTCATGGCCGGATTTCGTGCGGTCCAATCGACGCCACTCATCGGCACGGACGGCACATGTATCGGGGTGGTCTCCACCCATTTCGCGAATCCGCATATGCCGACCGCCATCGAGATGCAGACGTTGGATGACTACGCGCGCGTTGCGGCCGATTTCGTGCGAACGCTGGCGCCATCCGGATTCCGCGCGATCATCCGGTCGATGAACACGGCGGTGGGTCGCCCGGTGGTCGGGGACGGCCCGGAGACGGACCGCTCAATCCCCTGAATTGGCATTGCGCGGTTGCGCCGAGCGTCGGGGGATACATCGACTTTCCTGCACAAAATCATGCCCCTCGGTACGGTTTCGTACCAACTTCCATGTTCTCAGTGAACGTTCCGCACTGCATTACTTATCCCGACACGAATATGACCCTGCGCTAATGACACGCAACGATTAGCGATGCCTCGGTGTTCTGACTTTAGATTTTTGTTCTTTTCCATCGATCCAGATGCTCGCATCGCCTCACCATCGCAATCGGCTGCTCTCTGCGCTCTCCCCCGCCGATCTGGCGCTTTTGGAACCACATCTTCAGCCGGTCCCGCTCAAGCACCGGCAGGAGCTTGAGAAACCGCACCGCAAGATCGAGACCGTCTATTTCGTCGAGGTCGGAATCGTCTCGGTGGTCGCGATCCAGTCGCGCGAGTGGCGCGCCGAGGTCGGGCTGATCGGGTGCGAGGGCATGACCGGGACCTCCGTGGTGCTCGGCAACGAGCAGTCGCCGCATCTCAGCTATGTCCAGATCCCGGGCGAGGCGCTGTCCATTCCCGCCGCCGAGCTTCGGCGCGCCATGGCGGCGAGCGAGAGCCTGCGCGGCCTGCTGCTGCGATACGTGCAGACGTTCCTCGCCCAGACCATCCATACGGCCGTGTGCAACGCGGGGGCCAAGATCGACCAGCGCCTCGCCCGCTGGATCCTCATGGCGCACGACCGCATCCCGCGCGACACGGTTGCGCTCACCCACGAGTTCCTCGCGCTGATGCTGGGGGTGAGGCGCGCGAGCGTGAGCGAAGCGTTGCGCGAGTTTTCGCGCCAGAAGCTCATCGAGGCCAAGCGGGGCGCCATCGTGGTGCGCAATCGCAAGGGCATCGAGCGTATCGCGGGTGCGTCCTACGGGGTGCCGGAAGCCGAATATCGCAGGTTGATCGGCTAGGTACGTACGATTCCGTACCAACAATTGGCTGGCTGCTGGCGCGATAATCTCTCAATGTGCCGCTCGATGGACGGGGGTTGTCCGTGTTTCTGACGTTACGCAGCGACGCTGGGTGGGTTGCGATGGCGCCGGTGGCCGGAACGGGCGCTTGCAACCGCTCCGCTCCTTACCCCGGTGAACGCCGGTGGTCCTCAATTTGACCCCTCGCGAGTTGCGCGAATGGGCCTCGCGGTGCGAGGCCGAAGCGCAGAAGCCCGTCAATGCGGGCCGCCGCGAGCAGCTTCTCAAGATGCGCGACGCTCTTCTCGGCCTCGCCGAGACCGAGAGCCATTTCGATTCGCCGTCGGAGCGGGAGCCGCCGGCGATCGACGGCCACAATCTCGGTCCGCTCAGGTCTCCGGACTCCGGGCCCTCGCCCGAACAATGCGAGGCCTTCGCCAATCAATGCCGCAAGCTCGCCGAAACCGCCGGTTCGGAATCCTACCGCAAGGCACTCCTCGACATGGCGAGAAAGTGGGACGAGCTGAGCCTCACCCGAAAGCCCTGAACCGGCCCGGCAATATTCTGCGATCTTCCGGACGCGGCCGCGCGCCCGCTTCCGCACCCCGGACGCGGACTTGGATGACGAACGCCCGGCCCGGCGTTCAGATGTCCTCGGAAGTCGATCGCTCCTCGTCGCGACCCGAGTCCTGCCGGTCGGGACTCGCTCCGCCCCGAATAGCGATCGCCCGGGCGGCGGATGCGTACCAGCTGCTCGACTTGAGAACGACGGGGCGGCGCACCGCCGTGCGCCTGGTCCTGGCCCTGCCTCGGGTTCGACGCCCCCGTACTCCTGACTTGGCCTTCATCGGCTCTCTTCCAGATGTCTGACAACCCCTTGTATCTGGTATACTAACTCCGTTCCGGCGCATTTCCCAAGTGTTTGTTTGATGCGGAATGTCCTTGGGCCGCCGGCGCGGAACGCATCCCGCGGCTCTGCCGGGCATTTACCACGCCGGTTTACCGAGCCCTTTAGCCATGTCCCGAGAATTCGTCCGAGAATTCGCCGCTCGGGACCCGAGAGGCCTTTCCGGCCCCTGCCCCGATGCGCCTGAGGGGCCCCGGTTCTGGGAGCGTCTCGGGACGCCGGCGCGGCCTTGAGTGCCTCCTGTGAGCCGGAACCAAACCGTGGACGGCACGTTCCCCGACCTGAGCCGTGACCGCGGGCGATGCTCCGCCTCACCGCTCGATCCAACAATCGAAACGGAGGACCCCATGCTGAGGATTCTCGCAGGGGCGGTGGCGCTTTCGCTCGTTGCGCTGCCGGCCACGGCCCAAACCACCGGTCCCGGTGGGCAGGGGCAGGTCACGACGCCCAGCGGACAGAATTCCGGGGCCGGAATCTCCGGCCAGCCCGGCAACAAGAACGGTCCACCGGCCAAATCGCCCTCGGCGACGACCGGCGCGGGCGGCAGCACGATGAGCCCGGGCAACGACACGGTTCGCCAGCAGGATTCCGCCAAGATCCCCGGCATGCCGGGCAACAAGAGCGGTCCGGCGGTCAAGCCGCCGTCGTCGGAGGGTAAATAGTCGGACGCCAAATCGTTCGGACGCCGACGAGATCGCCGGCGGAACGCGTGGGAACCGCTCCGTCCCGAGGCCGAGGCCTGCAGTGGACGGCGCGCGGGACGAGATCGCGGGCGGCGGTGTTACGATCCTTGCGAGCGCCGTCCGCTCGCCTTTAGTAGGATTCGCTTTAACTGCG
>CAYVBN010000227.1:0-2177 GCA_964449645.1 uncultured Hyphomicrobiales bacterium | reverse complement strand
ACCGGGGCGGCGCTGTTCTGGGCCGCGGGGCTCGTTGCGGCCCGGCACGGGATTGCGATCGGGCTCACCCCGTTCGACCTTGTCGTCCATCGTTACACATGGGCCGGGCTGGCGTTCCTTCCCCTGTTGGCGCGCGACCGGAAGACCGGCATCGGGGCGATTGGCTGGTGGCGCGCCGCGGCGCTGACCCTGTTCGCCGGCCCGATGCTGGCGCTCTTCAGCTACGCGGGATTCATCCTCGTGCCGCTCGGCCACGGCGCGGTCATCCAGCCGTCCTGCGCCACGCTCGGCGGCCTGGCGCTCGCGACCCTTGTGCTCGGAGAGCCGCTGCGGTCGCGGCGGCTGATCGGAGCGCTTGCCATCGTCGCGGGTCTCATGCTGCTCGGCGCCGAAGCCCTCGGCACGATCGGGCGCCGCGGCCTCCTCGGCGACCTGTCCTTCGTCGCCGCCGGCATGTCGTGGGCGACATTTGGAATTCTGCTCCGGGTGTGGCGCATCGAGCCGACGCGCGCGGTCGGCGTGGTGAATGTGCTGTCGCTTGTGTTGCTGCCGTTCTACGCGGTGTTCATCGGCTTCGGGAATCTCATTGCCGCCGGCTGGTTCGAGAACGCCGTACAGGCGGTCATCCAGGGCATTCTGGCGGGACCGGTGTCGATTTATCTGTTCGCGCGTGCCGTCGTGCTGCTCGGTGCTGGCCGTGCCGCGGTGTTCACCTCGCTGGTGCCTGGCTTCACGCTGCTGATCGGATTTCTCGCGCTCGGCGAAGTGCCGAGCATCTGGCAGCTTGCCGGCCTGGTGGTCATTGCGCTCGGCTTCCGGCTGGTCATCCGCGCCTGAGGCCGATACTCATGGGAGCACCGATGCGCACGGATTCGGAGAGCCGTCCCGCATGACGCAACTGAGCGACACCGGGCAGAGCCGCGACGACGGCGCCGTCGCGACGGTCGGCCGGGCGCGGCGCACGCTCGCCGTCGCCGGGGCTGCGCATGCGCTGCACGATGGCTTCACCGATCTGATCTATCTGCTGCTGCCGATCTGGCAGGCCGAGTTCGCGCTCGGCTACGGCATGCTGGCAGTCCTGCGCGGGTTCTACGCCGGAGCGATGGCGGGCTTCCAGGTGACGTCCGGCCGGCTGGCCGAGCGGTTCGGCGGCCGGTTCGTGCTTGCGCTCGGCACCGCGCTGGCGGGTATCGGCTATGCGGTGGCCGGCTCCTCCGGCGGCCTCGCAGGCGTGTGTGTCGGGCTGTTCATTTCGGGCGTGGGATCGAGCACGCAGCATCCGCTCGCGTCGGCGGCGGTTGCGCGCGCCTATGGGCAGGCCTCGCGCGGTCCGCTCGGCACCTACAATTTCGCCGGCGACATCGGCAAGGCCGCGCTGCCGGCGGCGACGTCGCTTCTGCTCACGCTCGTCTCGTGGCGCGCATCGCTGTGGCTCGTCGCGCTGCTCGGGCTCCTGATGGCCGTGGCGATCGCGCTGCTGATGCCGCGCATCGCCAACACCGCCGTCCCGCATGAGCGTCCTGATGCGAGCGGCCAGGGCCGCGGCGGCTTCTTCCTGCTGCTGGCGATCGGCATGCTCGATTCCGGCGTGCGCATGGGATTTCTCACCTTTCTGCCGTTCCTTCTTACGCACAAGGGCGCGTCGCTCCCGACCATCGGCTTTGCGCTGGCGCTGGTGTTCATGGGCGGCGCGCTCGGCAAGTTTTCCTGCGGCTGGCTCGGCGATCGCATCGGCGTGCTGCGTACCGTGCTGCTGACGGAAATCGGCACGGCTGCCGGGATCGCGGCGGTCCTGCTGCTGCCGCTGGTACCGACCTTGCTCGTCCTTCCGCTGCTCGGCCTGATGCTCAACGGCACGTCTTCGGTGCTCTACGGCACGGTGCCGGAGCTGACATCCGCGCATCGCACCGAGCGGGCCTTTGCGATCTTCTATACCGGGACGATCGGCTCGGGCGCGCTTTCGCCGGTGCTCTATGGGGTTCTGGGCGATGCGGTGGGAGTCAATCCCGCAACGGGCGCAGTCGCCGTCGCGGCGCTCGCCACCTGTCCGCTCGCCGTTCTGCTCGCGCGGCACCTCGCGCGATAGCGCATGATCCGGCGGAGCGTGAGCGGTTCGCCGAAAAGATCATGCGCCGGCTCATCAGGTTGGGCCGCTATCCAGTTTGCGGATCGCGCTC
>CAYVBN010000226.1:0-7329 GCA_964449645.1 uncultured Hyphomicrobiales bacterium | reverse complement strand
GTCTGCATGGCGGCCTCCGGGACAGTATAGGGCAGCCAGCGGTCGGAGGCGCCGCGCGGCTCGGTCAGGCAGTGGGCGAGCAGGAATTGCGGGTTCTCGACCAGGCGGGGGAACCAACGCTCCTGCAAGTGCCGCGGCGCGAGATTGCGCAAGAGGACCGAAACCTTCCAGTTCTGCACCAGCTTGTCGGCGAGGCCCGAGTCACCGCGCGCGATCTCCTCGGCGATGATCGCAAAGGTCTGGACCTCGGTCGCCTTATCGAGTTCCAGGCCGCCGAACTCTTCCGGGACACCGAGCGTGCGAATGCCGACCTTGTCAGCGCCTTCGAGGATTTCCGGAGGAAGGCGGGCCTCCGGCTCCATGATCCACTCGCGCTTCCAGTTGCCACGAATGAACGGAATGACGACGTCGTCGACGAAGGCACGGCAACTGCGGCGCATCAATTCTTGTTCTTCGGACACGGCTGACTGCATGGAGACCCCCGGGGAAAGGTTCGGCGACCGAACGGTTCGGCCGCCGACTGGGCGGAAACACTACATCCCGCTTGCGGCTGCGGCCAATTGGCGGGCACGGCCGGGACCATAAGGAGCCTTGATAGGATCGTTCCCCCCGCTTGATGCCATGCCGAGTCGCGCGTAGGAACTTGCGTGGTCGGCACCGGCAGGGAGCAGGTCTTGCCCGCAAAAATCATCGACGGCATTCGCATCGCGGCCGCCATTCGGGTCGGCTGCAAGGAGCGCGTGCAGAAACTTCAGCGGCAAACCGGGGTGACCCCCGGGCTGGCCGTGATCCTGGTCGGCGACGACCCGGCGTCCGCCATCTACGTGCGCAACAAGATGCGGGCCTGCGCGGAAGTGGGCATCCGGTCGTTTCGCTACGACTTTCCCCGCGAGGTCGATCCCCAGGTGGTGATCGCGACCATCGAGAAGCTCAATGCCGACCCCGAGGTGCACGGCATCCTGGTGCAATTGCCGCTCCCTCCCCACTTCGCCATCGCCCGCGTGCTGCGGACGATCTCGGCGCAGAAGGACGTCGACGGATTCCACCTCTACAACGTCGGCGGGCTGGTCGTCGGCGACACCGTGTTTCCGCCGTGCACGCCCTATGGCGTGGTCAAGCTGCTGGAGCACGAATCGATCGCCGTGGAGGGAAAGAACGTCGTGGTGGTGGGCGCCAGCAACATCGTCGGCAAGCCGATGGCGCTGATGCTCATGCAGCGCGAGGCCACCGTTTGCATCTGCCACGCCAAGACGCGCGATCTCGCGCAGTTTACCCTGTTGGCCGACATTCTGGTGGTGGCCGCCGGGCATCCAAAATTGATCCTGCCGCAAATGGTGCGGACCGGCGCGGTCGTCATCGACGTCGGCATCAACCGGCTGCCGAACGGCAAGTTGGTCGGCGACGTCGATTTCGAGGGCGTACGGCAGAAGGCCTCCTACATCACTCCCGTGCCCGGCGGCGTCGGCCCGATGACGGTGACGATGCTGCTGGTCAACACGATCTCCTCGGCCGAACGGACGGCCGGCATTCTGCCCGGAAGCGAGCCGTCCGAGAGCGAACCGGAAGCCTCGGTTCTTGCGCAAGACGGTGCTTGAACGCAGACTGCGGAGCGGTGCCGCCCTTGCTCCGGAGAAGGGCCGGCCCGCGGCAGGAGTGTGCGGATACTGGGATGATTTCACGGCCGTCTCGGACGGTTTCGCCCGACGCGCGCCGCCGAAAGGTCAACTTCGGACGTTATCCGGCGGGGAAGAGGTGGCACGGCCTTTCCCGGATCCCCGAGACCCGATATTGCGCGATGCGCAGTTCGGGTTTGCGGGGGTGCACTGAACCAGGCCGGGGCCACGCGGATTGACGCTCGGGGGGCCGGAGGGACAAGCATGCGCCGATTTGCAATCGTCTGTGGCTTCACACTTGCGGCCCTGCCGGCCTATGCGGCCGAACCGACCGGGGAATGGGCCGTCGCCAACGGGCACGCTCACGTCCGTATCGAAAACTGCGGCGCCGCCTTGTGGGGCGCGATCTCCTGGGAGGAAAAGCCGGGCGGCCGCGATACCGAGAATCCCGATCCGGACAAGCGCAACCGTCCGACGCTCGGAATGCCGATCCTCCTCAACATGGCCCAGACGGAAGCGAACCGCTGGGAGGGCGACGTCTACAACGCGGAAAACGGACGCACCTATTCGGCGTCCATCAGCTTGGTCGACCCGAATACCCTGCACATTGAGGGTTGCGTGCTCGGGTTCCTGTGCGGGGGCGAAAACTGGAGCCGGGTGCCGGCCGACGAGAACCAGAGCGCCCAGGCCGGCGGTGCGCGCCAGCCCGGCGCGGCAAGAACCAACGGAAGCGCCCGAAGCACGCGTCCCGCTCCGCGCGGCACCACGGGAGCGGGCAGAAGCGCCGACACGGGTTCGACGGCGCAACCGATCGACGTCTGCTCAAGGGTTTCTGACGTTTCTGGGCGGCCCCATTAGGATCGGCTGGAACAGCACGGCAGCGGCAAGCGTGCACATCAGCGAAATCGCGAGCAGCTTGCCCATGCTGGACGTTCCCGGGTGATCGGATAGCCATAGGCTGCCGAACGCCGTCGCCGTGGTCAGCGCGCTGAACAGCACCGCGCGGGTGAGGCTCGACTGCAGCAGGTTCGTCTGCCCTGCCCGCCAAGCCATGATGTAGTAGATCTTGAATGCCACGCCGATGCCCAACAGCAGCGGCAAGGCGATGATATTGGCGAAGTTGAGCGGCAGGCCGATCAGCACGCAGACCTCGAGCGTGACCACGCCGGCGACCAGCAATGGAATGAGCGTCAGGAAGACGTCGGTGGCGCGCCGCAGCGTGATCCAAAGAAGGATCGCGATCGAGACGAGCGCCCAGATGCCCGCCTGAATGAAGGCCGACACGATCGTGTCGCCCGATTCCAGGATCGAAATCGGACCGCCGGTCGCATTGGGCTCCACCGCCAGGACCGCGCGCGCGAAGTTGCGGATTGTCTCGTTGTTGTTGGGATCGCCTTTCGGGAACACCTCGATGCGGGCACGCCCGTCCGGGGTGATCCATTGTTCGCGGATCTCCGACGGAATGCCCTTCTCGGTCACCGGAGCCGCCTGCAGTGCCATTTGAAGGCCCTGGAGCGACACCTTGAGCGGCGAGACGAGCACGGATTCGGCCTCGCGACGCTGCGCCTCGGTGCCGTTCGCGAGCTTGAGCTCGGCGGCCGCGAGCCGCTTCGCAGCCATCGCCCCCGGTCCGGTGCCGTTGCCGGCGGCCTTCTGCAGTTCGGCCGCAGACGTCTTGAGCGCAGCCACGTTCTCCGCGTCGCTCGGCGCCGGATCGGCCGGCGCTTCGAGATCGGGTCCGATCTCTTTGGCAGCCGCCTGAATGAGCGGCAGTTTCTGCTGCTGGTCCTGGGGGACGAAGCTCTCGAGCGTCATCGTATGCGAGACCTCCGGCACCTTGGCGAGGCGCTGTGCCTGCTCGCGCGCCGCGGCGAGCGACGGTGCGAGCACGTCGATCGCATTGGCGCCGAGCGCCGGGTCGGACCGCAGGTCGAGGAACGTGGCGATCGATTCGACCTTGGGATTGCGCAGATGGATGGGGTTGAAGTCGAAGCGAAGGAAGTAGAGCAGCGGCAGCCCGGCGATCACCACGATCGCGGTTCCGATCAGGATCGCGGTGCGATGGCGTTCGGTGAAACGGTCGACCGGCGCCAGGAACGAGAACCCGAGCGGTTCCTTCTCGCCGGGCGGCTTGAGCAGCATCAGCAACGCCGGCAGCAGCGTGACGCTCATGATGAACGCGATGATCATGCCGGCGCCGGCGATCTGCCCGAGTTCGGACACGCCGCGATAGACCGTCGGCAGGAAGGAGAGAAACCCCGCCGCCGTGGCGACCGCCGCGAGCGTCAACGGCGCGCCGACGCGCTCGGCCGCGCTCAGCAATGCGCCCTGCAGATTATCGTTCTTGAAGCGTTCCGATCTGTACCTGACGCTGTACTGGATCGCGAAGTCGACGCCGATGCCGACGAACAGGACCGCGAAGGCGATCGAGATCAGGTTGAGGGCCCCAACGATCATCAATCCGACCGCCGCTGTGACCGCGAGACCCACCGCGAGGGTAATGAACACGGCCAGGATCGTCCGCGCCGACCTGAGCGCCAGCCACAGGATCCCGAGCACGATGATCACGGTCCCGATACCATTGAACACCGCTCCATGGCGCACGGTCGCGAATTCCTCGTCGGCGATCGGAACCGGACCGGTGAGGCGCACGCGCGCGAAATAGCGGGAACCGAGTTCCAGATCGGCCGCCGCCTTGCGGATGGCATCGGTCGCCGCCTTTCCGGGCTCAAGAGCGGAGTAATTGAGGACCGGATAGATCTCGATGAAGCGGCGGAGATCGGCCGGTTCCGCCGGGCGGCCCTTCAACATCTCCTGCCAGGAGAACGTCGCCCGCCGGCCGGCGAGGACATCCTCCAGGGTATCGCTGAACCGGTTGAGCGGTCCGGCCGCCTGGTCGAGGTGAAACTGTCCGGTCTGCGCCCCGGTAAGCACGAACGAGAGCGACTGGGTCAGGCCGCGCAGGCTGGGGTCGCTGGCAAGCACCTGGATGAGCGGTTCGGCGTCGGTCAACTCGTGTGTGAGCTGCGCCACCTGCTCGGTGGGGAGGAAAAGAAAGGCGTTTCGGCCGAAAAACGAGCCTCCCGTCACCTCATTGACCGAATGGAACAATTGGGGCTGCTCGGACAACCGCTGCGTGAGCGCGGCGCTCGCCTGGGTGGCGAGTTCCGAGGTCGGCGCATCGACGACGGCGAGGACGAGCTGGAAGCGCTTGGGAAAGGCGGCGTCATAGGCGAGCTCGCGCTGCCGCCACGGGGGGTTGTCCGAGATCAGCTTGTTGATGTCGGTGCTGATGGCGAAGTTACGCGCCGCGTAATACCCGCTGGCGAGGCCCAAAACGATCGCAATGGCAACGACTTGCCACGCGTACCGGGTGGAAAATAGGACGAGTTTCTTGATCCCGGCAGTGATCATGCGATTGCTTTCGTTCCGGTTGAGGGTTCCGCAGAGGATTGAACCAACGGCTAGTCAACGCGTTGACCCTTCAATGCATTGATGCCGCATCCGATGTCGCATTTCCCCCGGATCATCCGAAAGGAGGCTGGCCGCCATCAGCCCCTTCTCGGGCCCTCACCTCGACAACGTCGTCGGTTGCTCGCCGTTTCGCGCATCGTGGACTGCTAGCCAGAAAGATGGTCCGATCATGACATCCACCCCCATGCTGGATACCGTTGCGACCCCGGCGGATCTCAGGCGGCTTGAGGAACGGGAGTTGCGCCAGCTCGCGGACGAGCTGCGGGCCGAGACCATCAGCACGGTGGCGGTCACCGGCGGACATCTCGGAGCCAGCCTGGGCGTCATCGAGCTGACGGTCGCGCTTCATTATCTGTTCGATACGCCGCGCGATCGGCTGATCTGGGACGTCGGCCATCAGACCTATCCGCACAAGATCCTCACCGGCCGGCGCGACCGGATCCGGACCCTGCGCCAGGGCGGCGGCCTTTCGGGCTTCACCAAGCGCGCCGAAAGCGAATACGACTGCTTCGGTGCGGCCCATTCCTCGACCTCCATTTCGGCCGGGCTCGGCATGGCGACGGCACGCGACTTGGCGGGCGAACGCCGCAACGTGGTTTGCGTCATCGGCGACGGCGCGATGTCCGCCGGCATGGCTTACGAAGCCATCAACAATGCCGGCGCGAGGGATTCGCGCCTCATCGTCGTCCTCAACGACAACAACATGTCGATCGCTCCGCCGGTCGGCGCCATGTCGGCCTACCTGGCGCGTCTCATCTCCGGACCGACATATCGGTTCCTGCGCAAGCTCGGTAGACAATTCGCACGCGCTCTGCCCAGGAATCTGCGAACGCGGACGCTGCGGCTGGAGGAATTCGCCCGGACGTTCTGGACGGGCGGGACCTTGTTCGAGCAGCTCGGGTTCTACTATGTCGGCCCGGTCGACGGGCACAATCTCGATCATCTTCTTCCCGTCCTACGGAACGTACGCGATGCATGCGATGGGCCCGTCCTCGTCCATGTGGTGACGCAGAAGGGCAAAGGGTACGCTCCGGCGGAAGCCTCGGACGACAAGTACCACGGCGTCGTCAAGTTCGACATTGCCACCGGCAAGCAGCACAAGTCACCTGCCAAGGCACCGTCTTACACGAAAGTGTTCGGCGAGGCGCTGGTGAAGGAGGCGGAACGGGACGACCGCATCGTGGCAATCACCGCGGCGATGCCGTCGGGAACCGGAGTCGACATCTTCGGAAAGAAGTTTCCACAACGAACGTTCGACGTCGGCATCGCCGAGCAGCACGCGGTGACCTTCGCGGCCGGTCTCGCGGCCGAAGGTTGGAAGCCGTTCGCGGCGATCTATTCGACCTTCCTGCAACGTGCCTACGATCAGATCGTGCACGACGTGGCGCTGCAGCGGCTGCCGGTCCGCTTTGCGATCGACCGCGCCGGCCTGGTCGGCGCCGACGGACCGACGCATGCGGGAGCCTATGATCTCGCCTATCTGGGCTGCCTGCCCGGTTTCATCCTCATGGCGGCCGCGGACGAGGCGGAGCTCGTGCACATGGTGGCGACCGCCGCCTCCATCGATGATCGCCCGTGCGCGCTGCGCTATCCGCGCGGCGACGGCATCGGGGTCGAACGTCCGGCCGTCGGCGTGCCGCTGCCGATCGGCAAAGGACGGGTCCTGCGCGAGGGCAATGCGGTCGCCCTCCTCTCGCTCGGCGGACGCCTGCCGGAGTGCCTGCGGGCGGCCGATGTCCTCTCGTCCTATGGCCTGTCGGCGACGGTGGCAGATGCGCGCTTTGCCAAGCCGCTCGACGTCGACCTGCTGTTCAGGCTGGCGCGCGAACACGAAGTGCTGGTGACGATCGAAGAAGGAGCCATCGGCGGCTTCGGCTCGCACGTGCTGCAGACGCTGGCGGAAGGCGGATTCCTCGACGAAGGCTTGAAGGTCAGGACGATGGCGCTGCCCGACGTCTTCATCGATCACGATACTCCGGCGGCCATGTATGCCGCCGCCAAGCTCGATGCCAAAGGCATCGTCGACAAGGTTTTCGAAGCATTGGGCAAGGATATTCGCGCCGGCGTAGTGCAAACGGCCTGAGCGGAGATTGGTTGAACGTCATCGGGCGGCGAGGCATGTTTCGCTTCCGTTCGCATGCCCGGACCACAGTCGAGTGGAATGATCATGAAAGTCATACTGGCCCAACCGCGAGGATTTTGCGCCGGGGTGGTCCGAGCCATTGAGATCGTCGAGCGAGCG
>CAYVBN010000225.1:0-2284 GCA_964449645.1 uncultured Hyphomicrobiales bacterium | reverse complement strand
GCGCAGCGCCTTCGTGACCGAGATCATCGATCGGCTGCAGCACGCGGTCGCGGCGATCCCCGGCGTCACCGTCTATTTCCTGCCGGTGCAGGACATCCAGATCGCCACCCGCGCCAGCCGGGCACAGTATCAGTACACGTTGACCGGGACGGAGGCGAAGGAGGTCACCGACTGGTCGAAGCGCCTCGCCGACGCGCTTCGCACCTCCCCGCTGCTGCGCAACGTCGCCTCGGAGGCGCAGGACGGAGGCTTGCGCGCCCTCGTCAATGTCGACCGCGAGCGCGCCAGCCGGCTCGGCGTCTCCATGCAGGCGGTCAACGACACGCTCTACGACGCCTACGGGCAGCGGCAGATCTCGACCGTCTATCAGCAGGCGAACCAGTACCGGGTCATCCTCGAAGCCATGCCGCGCTACCAGGCGGATCCGGTGGCGCTCGCGAGCCTCTACGTGCCGGCCTCGGGCGGCGCGCCGCTGGCGTCCGGCAATCTCACCACCAGCGCGTCGACGACCCCGACCGTGGCCCCGGGGAGCGCCTCCGCGCAGGTTCCGCTGAGCGCGATCGCCACCGTCGAGCGCACGACCGCGCCGCTCGCGATCATGCACCAGGAACAATTCCCGGCCGCGACCGTCAGCTTCAATCTCGCCCCGCACGCCTCCCTGGGCGAGGCCGTGGCGGCGATCTCCGCCACGCAGGAGAAGATCGGCATGCCGACCTCGGTGATCGGCAGCTATTCGGGCGATGCCGCCGAGTTCAGCCGCTCGCTCGCCGGCGAGCCGTGGCTGATCCTCGCCGCCGCGGTCACGATCTACATCGTGCTCGGCGTCCTCTACGAGAGCTTCATCCACCCGCTGACGATCCTCTCGACGCTGCCGTCGGCGGGCGTCGGCGCGCTGCTGGCGCTGATGATCTGCGGCCAGGATCTGTCGGTCATCGCGCTGATCGGCATCGTGCTGCTGATGGGCATCGTGAAGAAGAACGCCATCATGATGATCGACTTCGCGCTCGAGGCCGAACGCGTCGAGGGCCTGTCCGCGCGCGACGCCATCGTGAAGGCGAGCCTGCTGCGCTTCCGCCCGATCATGATGACGACGCTGGCCGCGCTGTTCGGGGCGCTGCCGCTCGCGCTCGAGAGCGGAACAGGTTCGGAGCTGCGGTTTCCGCTCGGCATCACCATCATCGGCGGGCTGCTGCTCAGCCAGCTTCTCACCCTCTACACGACCCCGGTGATCTACCTGGCGCTGGAACGGCTCAAGGCGCGCGTGAGCGGCAAGGCGCCGCCCGGGCCGCCGCTGGCCGGCCGGATCCCCGACGACGGCGCGCCGGAGTTCTCGCAGCGCGCCGCGGAGTAGGCGATGAATTTTTCCTACCCGTTCATCATGCGGCCGGTCGGGACGACGCTGCTCGCCGTCGGGCTGTTCCTGATCGGGGCCGTCGCCTACCGGTTCCTGCCGGTCGCCAGCCTGCCGACCGTCGATTTTCCAACTGTACGCGTGTCGGCAAGCCGTCCGGGCGCCGATCCGACCACCATGGCGGCGACCGTGGCCGCGCCGCTCGAACGCCGTCTCGGCGAGATCGCCGGCGTCACCGAGATCACCTCGGTGAGCTCGCTCGGGTCGAGCAGCATCGTGATCCAGTTCGACCTCAGCCGCGACGTCGACGGCGCCGCGCGCGACGTGCAGGCCGCGCTCAACGCGGCGGCGACCGATCTGCCGGCCGACCTTCCGACCCTGCCGACGTTCCGCAAGGCCAACCCGGCCGCCGCCCCCATCCTGATCCTTGCGCTGACCTCGCCCACGCTGCCGGCGAGCGCGATCTACGACGCCGCCGACACGGTGATCGCGCAGCGCATCTCGCAGGTCGAGGGCGTCGCCGACGTCACCGTCAGCGGGGCGGAGCAGCCGGCGATCCGCGTGCGCGTCAACCCGGGCCTGATCGCCGCCACCGGCATCTCGCTCGAGGACGTGCGGACCGCCATCGCCAACGCGAATGCGCAGGCGCCGCTCGGCAACTTCGACGGACAGACGCTGGGCGAGACGATCGCCACCAACGACCAGCTCCGCCAACCCGAGGATTACCGCACCATCGTGGTGAAGACCGCCAACGGCAACGTCGTGCGGCTCTCGGACATCGCCTCCATCATCCAGGGCACGCGCAACAGCCAGTCGGCCGCGTGGTTCAACCGCGAGCCGGCCGTCCTGCTCATCATCACCAAGCAGGGCGACGCCAACGTGATCGACACGGTCGACCGCATCCGCGCGCTGCTGCCGGAGCTCAAGCGCTGG
>CAYVBN010000224.1:0-2824 GCA_964449645.1 uncultured Hyphomicrobiales bacterium | reverse complement strand
GTCCGCATCTGCGTCGTCCAGGGATCGAGCGAAGCGACCACGTCGACCTGCTTGGAGCGCAGGACGTCCGGATGGCTGGCATAGGGAATTTCGACGAACTGCACCTTTTTCGGGTCGATGCCCGCGTTCTTCAGTACGCGCTGCACGGCCACGGTCTTCTGGCTATGAAGGCCTGATAGCGCGATCTTCTTGCCGACGAGATCGGACAGGCTGTTGATGCCGGAATCCTTGAGCACGATGAGCGCGCCGGAATCCGGCGGCGTCCCGTGCGAGGTCTCGTTCTGCGACAGCAGCACCAGGTCGAAGCCGCGCTCGATCGCCGCCATGGCGGTGCCGGGGATCGACAGAACAATATCGACGTGCCCGCCACGCTGGGCGGCGATCGCCTCATTGCCATTGCGGAATTCGATCAGCTCCACGTCGAGGCCGTTCTTGGCGAAAATGCCCGCCTGCTTGGCCACCCAGACGTCCGTGAGCGAGGCCTGCTTGAGGGTCCCGACCTTCAGCGGCACCAGCTTCGCGTCTTGCGCACCGGCCGGACCAGCGCCGAACGCCAGGACGAGCCCCAGCAAAGCCGCCACAACAAGCGCCGGCGGCGACTTCAGGAACGAAACTCCCATGACGATTCCTCCCGTGACCCGCCGGTTCTCGACCGATTTGTGCTCCGGCGCGTCGGCTGCATCGTGTCCAACGCAGGCACGGGGGTCAACCGCGGGACGGAAGGAGAAAAGAGGCAATTTGAAGCGGCAGCAGCGAGTCACGGCTGAAATTCGGGTGCCGGACACGCAACGAACGCACACAAACCTGTGCTTTCAGCCGGACAGAAGGACCGGCCCGTGGAGCGTCACCGCATTTCGGGCCTTCGGACCGCTACCGCACGAGGTCCTGGTACTCGGGATGCTTGGCAATGTAAGCGCTGATGAACGGGCATTTCGGCACGACCTTGAGGCCTTCAGCCCGCACGGCGTCCAACGCCCCGCGCGCGAGCGCCGAACCGATGCCGCGGCCCGAAAGCTCGGGCGGCACCTCTGTATGCGTGAAGGTGATAACGCCGGGCGAGCGCTGATAATACGCGACCGCCGTGTGCCCATCTGCATCGAGTTCGAAGCGGCGGAGTATCGGATTGTCTCGAACAGCACTCATCATGTCGTCCTGATTTTTAGGTGAACGCGAAATCGCCTCATCATATGGAGCGATCGTAAAGCGGCCGCGGCGGAGGCAGCAGGTAAAGCAGGGTCAGCCCGATGGCGAGCGCCAGACCGGCCCAGACATTGACCGCTATCGTGAGGACAAAAGCGAGCAGGTACAGAACGACGGATGCGCCATACTGGAATGTCAGCCGCCGCAGGAACTTCTCCTGCAACTTGGGATCCACGATCTCGCTGCCCCATCTTGCGTAAGCCCAGATCGCAAACCAGGCGGCCGCGGGAAGCAGCAAGGCCAATGTATAGAACGCAACGCCCGTCATGCGGTTCTGTTCGCTCTCGATGTAGTCGGCCAGCACCCTGGTCGGAAACGGCAGGATCGAGATGGTGAGCAGGAACAGCAGATGAAGCAGGTTGAAGATGTGATCCGTGTTGCGAAACAGTTTGAAAATGTAGTGATGATTAGACCAGTAGATCCCGATGATGACGAAGCTGAAAACAAGAGCGAAATAGGACGGCCACAACGCCAGAAGCGAGCCGAGCAAATTGGCGTTGCCCTCCGACGGCGGAAGCTTCACGTCCAGGATGAGCAGCGTGATCGCGATCGCGAAAATGGCATCGCTGAACGCTTCCAGGCGTCCGGTCTCGCGCTCGGTGCCGCCCGCAAACGAGTGGCGCGGCCGCCGTGCCGCATGATGTTCATCTCCGTTCGACATGTCCCATGATGTCCAATGACCTGCGGCGGCACCGAGCCTGCGATCAAGCATTCCGAGATAATTGATCGAGAATTCCCGTCGACTGCCCGACTTCGATGAGGTGGCCGTCGGGATCTTTCATGTAGCAGCGGATTTCGGCTCCGCGGTCCTTCGGCTCGGTGAGAAACTCGGCACCGCGCGCCCGCCACTCCCGATACGTCTCGGCAATGTCGGCGACACGGATGTTCAACGCGCTCGTGAGGACGTGGGCGCTCTCAGGCGGCGCGGCGATAACGTCCGGCTTGTCGTCCGTCGGCCCGCCGCCGACATTGAGAATGAGCCACGTGTTGCTCAGGCTCAGCACAGCCGGATCGCGCTCGCGGATCACCTCGGCACCGAGCACGCCATGATAGAACGCGCGCGAGCGGTCCTGATCCGCAACGATGAGCAGGTGCGTGACCACGAAGCCTTGCGGGGGCGCCGGGAACCCCTTGGCCGCGGCGGATTCAAAGGCAACCATGACGACCTCCGTTACCCCAGCCACCGCGTCCCTCGTAGGCCTTGTTGGCAGGGCTGTATAGCCGGTTGCGCTCCACGTCCGGCGTGATGGCGCATGACTGCGCCCGCATCACCGCTGGTCGAATGAAGACGACATCACCGCAGAGGCATCATCGTATTGCGCAACTGCCAAGCTGCAGACGGCGGCGCGCTGCATGGTGGCCACGCCTCCGAGGAGGATCGCCGTGCCGTTTCGCATTCCTGCTTGACCGGTACATAGCTCGATAGTTATACGTCAATCTATAACTATACGGTTATGGATTGCAGATGCCGAACGCACATGATGTGCTCTTCAGGACGCTCGCCGATCCGACCCGGCGGGCGATCTTCGAGCGATTGTGCCGCGAAGGCGAGCAGACGGTCGGGGCTCTGACGGCGCGGGCCGGGATCTCGCAGCCGGCCGTGTCGAAGCATCTGGGGATCCTC
>CAYVBN010000223.1:0-9353 GCA_964449645.1 uncultured Hyphomicrobiales bacterium | reverse complement strand
CCCAAGGGCGGTTTGTTAAGCCTGCTCCCCGTGGGCGCGCGCGGTGCGTGCATGCAGATCGCGCAGCACCTCGAGCTCGCGCGCGGTGGGGGCCGGTGTCTCGGCGACCTTGTCGGCATAGCGCACGGTCCAGCCGGTATTGGCCTGGATCTGCTCGCGCGTGACGCCGGGATGGATCGACACGACGATCATCTCCTTGCTCTCGGGATCGGGCTCGAAGATGCAGAGATCGGTGATGAGTTTGGTCGGGCCTTTGGTCTTCACGCCGAGGCGGGCGCGCGCGTCGCCGCCCTCGCCGTGGCCGAGGGAGGTGACGAAGTCGAGCTTCTCGACGAAGCCGCGCTTGCTCTGGCTCATGGTGATGAAGATCTCGCCGCACGAGGTGGCGATTTCCGGCGCGCCGCCGCCGCCCGGCAGCCGCACCTTCGGCTTGGCGTAGGGGCCGACCACGGTGGTGTTGAGATTGGCGAAACGGTCGATCTGCGCGCCGCCGAGGAACCCGACCGTGATGCGCCCGCCCTGCAGCCAGTAGCGGAACATCTCCGGCACCGACACGGTGGTGAGTGCCGTGTCGCACAGTTCGCCGTCGCCGATCGAGAGCGGCAGCACCGCCGGCTTGGTGCCGATCGTGCCCGATTCATAGATCAGCGTGATGTCCGGCGCGTGCGTCAGACGGGCAAGGTTGCAGGCGGCCGAGGGCATGCCGATGCCGACGAAGCAGACGTCGCTGCTCTTGAGCGCGCGCGCCGCCGCAACCGTCATCATTTCGGTGGGGGTGTAGGTCGCCGCCATGACTGGTCCTCACTCCGCGGCGACGGCGAGCCGCCGCGCATGCGCGGCGAAGGCCTCGGGCCCGGATTCGAGCACGTTGGTCTTCATCCACGCCAGAAAACTGTCGCGATCGCGCGAGATCGCGTCCCAGGCTTTGTAGTAGGCATTGTCGCGCGTGTAGTAGCCCTGGGCATAGGACGGGTGTGCGCCGCCGGGCACGACCGAGATGGCGCTCACCGTCCAGCTCGGCAGGATCACGGCATTGGGACTGCGCGGTCCGAAGTCGTCGACGATCTCCTCGACCGTCACCAGCGCGCGCTTGGCGGCGAGCACCGCCTGCTTCTGCACGCCGACGATCCCCTCGAGCAGGATGTTGCCGGCGCGATCCGCCCTGAGCGCGTGAATGACCGCAACATCCGGCCGCAGCGCCGGCACGGCGGCGAGCGTCTCGCCGCTGAACGGACAGGTGACGTGGCGGATGTTGGGATTCACCTTCGGCAGATCGGCCCCGATGTAGCCGCGGAAAATGGCGCAGGGCAGCCCGGCCGCGCCCGCCTCGTAGGCATTGGCCATGGCGGCGTGCGAATGCTCCTCGATCGCCAGCGGCTGCGGCCAGCCGTTCTCGACCGCGTCGCGCAGCCGGTGCAAGGAGCCGACGCCCGGATTGCCGCCCCAGGAGAACACGAGCCGATCGGCACATCCCATGCCGATGAGCTGGTCGTAGATCAGGTCGGGCGTCATGCGCACGAGGGTCAGGTGCTTGCGGGCCTGACGGATGACCTCGTGACCGGCAGCATGTGGAATGAGGTGCGTGAACCCTTCCATCGCGACCGTGTCGCCGTCGCGGATCGTCGCCTCGACGCCGGCTGCCAGCGAGAGGAATTGCGGCATGGGGTGTCCTTACGTTCGCTTACCGCACAAACGATGGAGTCTTGAAACTTTAGAAAGCATAATTGCAGGAATCAAGTGCGCTATTGACAATCATGTGCGATTAGCGAACATAATGGGCCTCAGCCGGCGCAAAGTGTTCGCAATCGAGGACGGCGCCGTATGGACGCTTCCCAAGACAAGCAGACGGACCGGAATTTCATGGTCGGGCTCGGCAAGGGCCTGGCCGTCATCGAATGCTTCGACGAGCGGCGCGAGCGGCTGACGATTTCCGAAGTCGCCGACATGACGAAGCTGAGCCGCGCCGCGGCACGGCGCTGCCTACTGACGCTGCAGGCCCTCGGCTATGCGCAATACGACGGCAAGTTCTTCCGCCTGACGCCGCGCGTGCTGCGTCTCGGCTATGCCTTTCTCGCCTCTGCCCAACTGCCGCGCCTGCTGCAGCCGTTCCTCGATCGCCTGAGCGAGGAATTCAGCGAGTCCTGCTCGGCCTCGATCCTCGGCGAAAGCGAGATCGTCTACATCGCGCGTTCGGCCAAGCAGCGCATCATGTCGGTCGATCTCGGCGTGGGGTCGCGCCTGCCCGCCTATTGCACCTCGATGGGACGGGTGCTGCTGGCCGCCCTCGATCCCGAGGAGGCGAAACGGCGGCTGCTCGCCGGCGAGCGGCGGAAGCTGACGGCGCACACGCACACGAGCATCGAGGAGCTGATGGAGATCCTCGCGCAGGTGCGGGCGCAGGGCTATTGCGTCATCGATCAGGAGCTCGAGGTGGGTCTCGTGTCGATCGCCGTCCCAGTGTTCGACGCATCCGGCCGAACGGCGACCGCCATCAACATGGGGGCGCAGTCCGCCCGCATCCCCGCGTCCGAACTGCCCGGACGGGTGCTCGGACGCCTGCTCGAAGCGCAGCGCATGCTCCAGCCGCTGATCAAAAGCTGAATGCTTGCGGAGGCGGACAGAACGAGGCGGACAGAACAGAGGGAAACAATGCTGAGCAACAGCCGCAACGTGCGGATCGAATGGGGCGACTGCGACCCGGCCGGGATCGTGTTCTATCCACGTTATTTCGCGATGTTCGACACGAGCACGACGGCGCTGTTCGAACGTGCGCTCGGCATGACCAAATATCAGTTCCTGCGCGCCTACGACTGTGCCGGCTACCCGATGGTCGACGCCCGCGCCCGATTCCTCATGCCGAGCCGGTATGGCGACGACGTGGTGATCGAGACGACGGTGACGGAATTCCGCAATTCCAGCTTCGACGTGCATCATCGTCTGCGCAAGGACGGCGCACTCGCGGTCGAAGGCTTCGAGACGCGCGTCTGGGTCGGCCGCGATCCCGGCGATCCGCAGAAGATCAAGGCCAAGCCGGTGCCGCGCGAGGTGGTCGAGCGGTTGTCGCAATCCTGACCGCGCATGTCCCACCGGCGCGGGCATCCCGGTGGGCACACCGTGCCCATGCCATCAACGGCCTGCATCAGACGATCTGCATCAGACGACCTGCCGCGGTCGGGCCGGTTGTAAGGCACTACCCGGTCGAGTAAGACTGCCCAGGGCCGAAACAAAACCAACGATACGGCCGACCGGGAGGAACACGTGCGTCATTGGCTCCGGGGCGCCATCGCCCTCATTCTGTCCGCAGCTTCCAGCCTGTTCGCAGCGTCCGGCGCCTCCGCGCAGCCGCTCGGGCTCGGCACCAGCCCGCAGAGCACCCTCACCTACTCGATCGGCGCCGCCGTCTCCAAGGTGCTGGGCGAGGCCGGCCACATCCAGTCGCGGGTGCAGCCGTCGAGCGGCACCGGCGCGATGATCCCGCTGGTCAATTCCGGCGAGATCGACATGGGCTTCTGCAACACGCTCGAGCTCTACCAAAGCTTTCATGGCGTCGGCACGTTCGACAAGCGGCCCAATCCCAAGTTGCGCGCCGTCGGGGTGATCTTCCCCATCAAGGTCGGCCTGTTCGTACGCGCGGATTCGCCCATCAAGTCCGTCAAGGACATGAAGGGCAAGACGGTCAGCTACGGTTACACCAGCCAGGAGATCATCAAGCTCACCGTCGACGCCATGCTGGCGACCGAAGGGCTGACGGTCGCCGACCTCAAGCCGGTGCTGGTGCCCAACCTGATCCGCGGCGTCGACGAATTCATGTCGGGGCGCGTCGACGTCACCACGTTCGCGATCGGATCCGCCAAGGTGTCGGAGGCAGACGCGGCGGTGGGCGGCATCCGCTACGTTCCGATCAGCAACACGCCCGAGGCGCTTGCCGCCATGCGCAAGGTTTTCCGCACGGCCTACATCGCCAAGGTCGATCCGGCGCCCAATCTCGCGGGCGTGAAGGAGCCGATCAACACGATGTTCTACGCCTACACGGTCTTCGCCAACGCGGACCTCCCGGCCGCCCGCGTCAAGGAGATCACGCGCCTGATCGCCGAGAACAAGGCCTCGCTGACCCAGAGCCAGCCGCTGTTCAGCGGCATGGACGTCCAGCGACTCTACACCGACATCGGCGTGCCCTACCACGAAGGCGCGATCGCCTACTATCGCGAGAAGGGGATCAAAGAGATCCAGTGATCCGTGCGTGGGCGCTCGCCCATCGGCGCAGCACGCGGAAGGGAGCGTCGCGCACATCGGCAAACGAAAACAAACAACGGGCCAAGCCCGACGGAGGAACGACATGCGCAAGCTTCTCGCCTCGGCCATCGTAACGGCCGCCCTCGTCTTCGCCTCGGGCGCGTCGGCGCAACCGCTCGGCATCGGCACGAGCCCGCAAGGCACGATGGTGTATACGCTCGGCGCCGCCGTCTCGAAGGCGCTCGCCGACAGCGCCGGCATCCAGTCGCGGGTGCAGCCCTCGAGCGGCACCGGGACCATGGTGCCGCTTGTCAATTCCGGCGAGATCGACATCGGCTTCTGCAACACGCTCGAGTTCTACGATTCGTTCCACGGGGTCGGCTCCTCCGCCAAGCGCCCCAATCCGAACCTGCGGGCGATGGCGGTCCTGTTCCCGATCCAGGTCGCCCTGCTGGTGCGCAACGACTCGCCGATCAAGTCCATCAAGGACATCCGCGGCAAGACCATCTCGTACGGCTATGCCAGCCAGGAGGTGATCAAGACGCTGGTCGACGGCATGCTGGCGAACGCAGGCATGACCGTCGCCGACGTGCGGCCGGTGCTGGTGCCGAACCTCATCCGCGGCGTCGACGAACTCATGTCGGGCCGGGTCGAGGTCTCCTTCTTCGCGCTCGGGCAGGCGAAAGTCGCCGAGGCCGACGCCTCGGTGGGCGTTCGCTTCCTGCCGGTGGAGACCGATCCGGCCGCGGTCGCCGCCATGAAGAAGGTGGTCCGCACCGTTTACGTCGGCAAAGCCACGCCGGCGCCGCACCTGCCCGGCGTGCGCGCGCCGATCGCGGTCGCGCAATATGATTATGTGGCGTTCGCCAACGCCAAGCTCCCGGCGGACCGCGTCAAGACGATCGTCGGCGTGCTGGCGGACAAGCACGATGCCATGTCCGCAACCCTGCCGCTATTCAAACGCTTCGACGTGAACCGGATGTACAGCGACATCGGCGCTCCCTATCACGACGGCGCGCTCGCCTATTTCCGCGAGAAAGGTATCAAGGAAGCCAAATAGGCCGGCGCAGGCGACCGCCGAGTCGAGACCCATCGGGACATTACCGCAGGGAAAACGATGCCAGCCAAATTCGTATCGGTCGCCAAGACGATCCTCAGCGCCGCCATCGTCCTGTTCGTCACCGCGTGGATTCTCGACATCCCGGCGCAGCTTCAGATCGAGCTGTTCACCGAGCAGTTGCTCGCCTCGGTGCTCGGGCTTTCGCTCGCCCTGACGTTCCTGATCTTCCCATTGCACCTCGGCGAAACCGGCGAGGAGGCGGTCGCCAAGGCGGAAATGTCCGGTGGCCGCGGCGAGGCGACGGCGGGCATTCTCGACGGCGTGCTGTCGCTGCTCAGCCTGTTCTGCTGCTTCTACATCGCGATCCGCTATCCGCAGCTCGTCACCGAGCTCGTCTATCGTCCGTGGGACGGGGTGATCATCGCCAGCATCATCGTGTTGCTCGTGTTCGAAGCGACGCGGCGCGTGACCGGCCTGGCGCTGGTGCTGATCGTGCTCGTCCTGATGGCGCACGCGATGTTCGGGTATCTGCTGCCGGATTTCTTCGCCAGCCGGCCGGTCTCCCTCTCGCGACTCATGGTCTATCTCGGCATCGACACCAACGCCCTGCTCGGCAGCACGCTGCAGATCGCGGTGATCGTGGTGGTGCCGTTCATCATCATGGGCAACATCCTCTCGCGCTGCGGCGGCTCGGACTTTTTCGCCGACCTCTCGACCGCGCTGATGGGACGTTATCGCGGCGGCGCCGCCAAGGTCGCGGTCGTCGGATCGGCCTTCTTCGGCATGATCTCGGGCAGCGCCGTCGCCAACGTGGCGAGCGTCGGCACCATCACGATTCCGCTGATGAAGCGGGCCGGCTTCCCGCCGCATATTGCCGCCTCCGTCGAGGCTGTCGGCTCAACCGGCGGACAGGTGATGCCGCCCGTGATGGGCGCGGCGGCCTTCCTGATGGCCGAATACCTGCAGGTGCCCTACGCAAGCGTGATGCTCGCCGCGATCATTCCGTCGTTCCTCTACTACGCGGCGCTGTTCGCACAGGTCGATCTCGAATCCGCGCGGCTCGGCATCCGCGGCGCTCCGCGCGAGAGCCTGCCGCGCCTCGGCCAGGTGCTGCGCGAAGGCTGGCACTTCCCACTGCCGTTCATCGCCCTCGTCGTCGGCCTCCTGTGGTTCAATCTCGAGCCCGAATACGCGGCGCTCGTCGCCATCGGCCTCCTCATCGTGCTCGCGCTGACGGTGAAGCACAAAGGACGCCGCATGAGTATCCGCGACATGCTCTCGGCCATCGTGTCGGCCGGCGCCGCCGTCGTCGACATCATCGCCATCACGGCGATCGCCGGGATTCTGATCGGCGCGCTCAATCTGACCGGCGTCGTCTTCTCGCTCACCCAGCAGCTCCTCGCGGTGAGCGGCGGCAGCACCGGGCTTCTCCTAGTGATCACGGCGTTCGCCGCGTTCATCCTCGGACTGCCGCTGCCGACCACCGGCGTCTACATTATCCTCGCGACGCTTGCGGCACCCGCCCTCGTGCAGGCCGGCCTGCTGCCCATGCAGGCGCATATGTTCGTGCTGTATCACGGCCTCCTCGGCATGGTGACACCGCCCGTCGCGCTTGCCGCCTTCGCGGCGGCGACGATCGCCAAATCGGACCAATGGCGGACCGGCTGGACCGCGACCCGCATGAGCTGGTGCTCCTATTTCATTCCGTTCCTGTTCGCCTATTCGCCGCAGCTTCTGATGTACGGCTCGCCCTTCCTCATCATCGCCTCGCTCGCCGTGGTGCTGCTCGGCATCTTCATGGGAACGATGGCGGTCGTCGGCTATTTCCTCGCGCCGATCGCACCGCCGTTCCGCGTCCTATACGGGGCGATCGCCGTGCTGCTGATGATCCAGCCGGGCATGTTCGAAGCAGCCATCTGGCTCAACGCGCTCGGCGTGGCGGCTGCCGTCGCGGCCATCGCCTACGAAACAATGCGTGTGCGGGCGAAACGCTCCGCCGCTATACTCTGATCCTCGACTCTGATCTCCGCCGCCGACCAGCATTTCCAACCGGAGCATCTCCATGCGTATCGACGCGTTCAACCATTTCTTTCCGCAGAAATACTTCGACAAGCTGGTGGCGAGCGGACTACCCGATATCGGCAAGCGCGTGAGCGCGATCCCGGCGCTGCACGACATCGAGCTGCGCCGCCGCATCATCGGTTCCTTCCCGGACTACGCGCAGGTGATCTCGCTCGCCGCGCCTCCGCTCGAGCTGCTGGCGAAGAAGAATCCCGCCGCCGCCGTCGAATTCGCCCGCATCGGCAACGACGGGCTCGCCGAGCTCTGCGCCAAATACCCGGATGAGTTTCCCGGCTTCGTCGCGCAGGCGCCGATCTCCGCGGAGGACGCGGGCGTTGCCGAAAGCGAACGGGCGATCAACGAGCTCGGCGCGCTCGGCGTGCAGATCTTCACCAACGTCGCCGGCAAGCCGCTCGACCGACCCGAGTTCGAGCCCTTCTTCGCCGCCATGAACCGGATCGGCAAGCCGATCTGGATCCATCCGGCGCGCGGCGCCGACCATCCGGACTATGTCGACGAGAAGAAGTCGCTCTACGAGATCTGGTGGACGTTCGGCTGGTCGTACGAGACCGCTGTCGCCATGTCGCGGCTCGTGTTCTCGAAGACGCTCGACCGCTATCCCGACCTCAAGATCATCGTGCACCATTTCGGCGGCATCGTCCCAATGCTCGAGGGCCGCGTTGGTCCCGGCTGGGATCAGCTCGGCTCGCGCACCTCGGACGAGGACTACGTGTCGTTGCGTAAGAGCATGAAGAAGCGCCCGCTCGACTACTTCAAGCAGGACTTCTATGCCGATACGGCGGTGTTCGGTGCCGACGCCGCGACCGTCTGCGGGCTCGCGTTCTTCCCGATCGACAAGGTCGTGTTCGCCTCCGATTGCCCGTTCGACCCGGAAAAAGGGCCGGGCTACATCCGTGAGACCCTGCGCATCCTCGATTCGCTCGATCTGTCGAAGGCCGACCGGGCGAAGATCGATCATGGCAACCTGGAACGGCTGGTCGGCCGCAAGTTGGGCAAGTAGCGGCCGTCCCGCCTGTGGGTTGGCGGCGTGCGCCGGTGAAATCGCGCGCCGCCTCTGCTAGCGTCCGGCCGCCATGCGTGCCGTCCGCCCCTCGCCCGCTCCCGATGCTGCGCCGCCAGAAGCGGCGCGTCCGGAGGATGTGAGGACCGAAGACATCGGGCGCGTCACCCCGATAATGGAGCAGTACACGCAGATCAAGGCCGCCCATCCGGATTGCCTCCTGTTCTACCGGATGGGCGACTTCTACGAGCTGTTCTTCCAGGACGCCGAAATCGCGAGCCGCGCGCTCGGCATCGTCCTCACCAAGCGCGGCAAGCATCTCGGCAACGATATTCCGATGTGCGGCGTGCCGATCGAGCGCGCCGACGAATATCTGCACCGGCTCATTGCGCAGGGCCATCGCGTCGCCGTCTGCGAGCAGGTCGAGGACCCGAGCGAGGCGCGCAGGCGCGGGCCAAAAAGCGTCGTGCGCCGCAACGTCGTGCGCCTGGTCACGCCCGGCACGTTGACCGAAGATTCGCTCCTCGACGCCAAGCGCAACAATTATCTGCTGGCGGTCGCGCGGACGAAGCCGTCCGCCGCCGACGCGAACGGCGGCCGCTGCGCCCTCGCCTTTCTGGACATCTCGACCGGCGAATTCCGCCTGACCGAATGCGAGACGTCGGGTCTTGCCGCCGAGGTCGCCCGCATCGAGCCGGGCGAGATCATCGTCTCCGACGCGCTCTATGCCGATCCGGATCTTGCGCCCTATTTCCGCTCGCTGCCGGCGGTCACGCCGCTCGCGCGCGACGTGTTCGACGGCGCGACGGCGGAACGACGCCTCGCCGCTTATTTCGCCGTAGCGACGGTCGATGCGTTCGGCAGCTTCTCGCGCCTCGAGCTCACGGCGGCCGCCGCTTGCGTCACCTATGTGGAACGCACGCAGATCGGACGGCGGCCGCCGCTCTCGCCGCCCACTCGCGAGGCGGCCGGCAGCAC
>CAYVBN010000222.1:0-2654 GCA_964449645.1 uncultured Hyphomicrobiales bacterium | reverse complement strand
CCAGTTCGACGTATCGATAGCTGAACGCCGAAAGCATGAGCGTTGCCGCCAGCATGAACGCGAGGACCGCCATCGACCAGGCCATCGGCATGAATTCCGGATCGCGGATTCCGAACCCGAGGTCGAGCGTCTTCGTGACGGCGAATTGCACGAAACCGTGCAACAGATAGACCGAGTAGGAGACCTCCCCGAGCCAGACCAGGCGGGGGCCGTTGAGACACGCGCAAGCGCGGCCGCCGTTGACGACCGCGGTGAGAATGAGCAGCGCAAAGCAGCCGACGACGATCAGGTCCGGCACACCGAGGTGCAGAAGGAGCAGGGTCACGGATGCGGTCGCGACGAGCATGCCATCGCTCGACAGAGCCGCGAGACCCACACCATTGCGATAGATGGTGTAGAGCAGGCTGCCGAGCAGGAACTCCGGCAGGCAGCGGAGCAGCGCCTCAGGCCCGTCCCAGCGATTGAAGTCGGGGCCGAGGCGCGAGAAGACCGTCAACGCAGCAACAAGGAGCATTGCGAGCGCGAGCTTGCCGGTCGCGCCGGCGCGCAAGATGCGCGGCAGCAGGAACGGGAATCCCAGATAGGCGATGAATTCGAGGCTGATCGACCACTCGGGGTAGTTCCAGCTCAACGCGCTCGCATCGAGGCCTTGCACCATGGCCAGATTGGCCACGAGCGCGACGAGCGAGCGCGGACCGTCGAGCGGCATCGCGCTCGTGCTCGAAGGGGAGGAGAGGTGAAGGGCAAGACTTGTCGTGACGAAGAGCAGCAGGACCGCGAGATGCGCCGGATAGAGCCGGGCCACGCGGGCGCTGATGAAATTCCGGTAGCTCTCGGCGCCGACGTGCTTCGAAAAGGTTTCACGATAGACGTGAGTCAGAACGAAGCCGCTGAGCAGGAAGAAGAGATCGACGGCCAGGTAGCCCCGATGGATCAGTTGCGTGTAGTGCTCGCTGTGGAGGTTGGGAAAGACTTGCGTCTCGTAATGGAAAAGCACGACCCATAAGGCGGCAAGGCCACGCAGCGACGTCAGTGAGGGAAGGTGCAGTCGCTCCCTGGGCTGTTTCGGACGCGCGCACGATCGTCTCGTCGTGAGTGAACATGACACCCTCGCGACCTCCTCAGTGGTTCAAAACCCTTTGGAGACTCCCGAGGGACGGCCTGGTTCCATGACGAGGCGGTCTGGGTTCATGACGAGAATGCGCTGCTCGCCGGCCGGATCGCGTGGCGGAAATGCCACACGTGCCGCGCTCAGCCCACCGTGAGGTTTTCGGCGCGGCGGCGCACCTGCTCGCCGGTCGCCTGCATGCCGGCCATGGTGGATTTCGCGGCTTCGTCGGCCACCTGCATCATCTTCTGTCCCAGATCCTTCGAATGATCGGCGAAAATCTGTGCCTGCCGTTCGAGGTATTCGGTCTGCAGCTTGGCGACGTCCTGCGGACTGCTCGCGCGCGCGCATTTCTGCGCGAAGTCGAACGTATTCGCGAACGCTTCTTCGGCGAACGAGATCGAGCCGCGGCGCACCTCGGCGGCCTGCTGGTCGAGCGTCTCGAACGTGCGGCGGGCCGTGGTGAAGAAACCTTCGAACACAACCTTGCTTTGTGCCACGCTCTGGTTGGCGAGCTCGCGCATCCACGCGAACCCGTAGTTCGCAGCGTCGTTCGCCTGCTTGGCGCCGCGTTCGGCGAAGTCTCTTGCCTGCTCGGCCGTACGGCGGGTGTATTCCCGGGTCTCTTCGCTCGCGCGCTCGACGTTCTCGCGTGCTTCGCCGATTGGACTCTTCGCCATGGGAAACCTCCTGGAAATTGTTAGGGGCGCGCTCTGCGCAGGTGGACGGGTAGGCGCGGTGCGCTGCGCGCGGATAACTCCCTTTAACGAGCAATTCCGGCAAAAGTTCTATTCGAGGTCCTGTTCGGACCAGGATTTGATGTCGCAAGAATGAGGTAGCAACGCCCGCTCTGGCGGGGGCGCGATTAGAACATGGAGCCGAGGTCGGAGGTCGCGGTCGGGTAGGCGAAGATCCCGTTGCTCAGGTCCTGCGCCGTGATGCCGTGGCGGATCGCCAGCGCGAAGAGGTTGATGACCTCCTCCGCGTGCGGGCCGACAAGGTGCGCGCCGAGCACGCGCCCGGTGTCGGGATCGACCAGCGTCTTGTAGCCGTAAACGGGTTCGCGCATGCGTCGCGCCGTGTACCAGTCGGCCGCATCGGCGCATTTCACCTGCACGTTCGGGTTCTCCCGCCTGGCTGCCGCTTCTGACAGCCCGACGGCGGCGATCGGCGGCAGCGTGAAGGCGACGCTCGGCACCGCGCGATAATCAGGGCGATGACGGTTGCCGTCGATGATATTGGCGGCGACCACCCGGCCATCGTGGCTCGACACCGGGGTCAGCGGCGGTCCGGCTTCCGCGGCGTCCCCGGCCGCATAAACGAGCGGATTGGACACGCTCTGGAGGTGGTCGTTGAGCCGGATCCGTCCGTCGGCCATGGCGACATCGGCAGCCGCGAGATCGAGGCCGTCGATGTCGGGCACCCGGCCTGCGGTGTGGACGACGAGGTCGGCCACGACCTCCGAATGCCCCTCCGGCGCTCGCGTGCGGACGCGGTACTCCTTGCCGTCGCGTTCGACGGCGGAGACCACACTGCGGGTGCGCAC
>CAYVBN010000221.1:0-11142 GCA_964449645.1 uncultured Hyphomicrobiales bacterium | reverse complement strand
ATCGCCGACCACCGGTGCGGCGATCTCGACGTTGGAATCCATTTCCTTCGGCTCGATGTCGATCTGGATGAACTTCTTCGGCTCGGTGCCCCAGGCCTTGCCCTTGCCGTGCGACAACAGCCAGTTCAGGCGGGCGCCGATCAGCATGACGACGTCGGACTGCGCCAGCACGGTCGAGCGCGCAGCGCCGGCGCACAGCGGATGGGTGTCGGGCAGCAGCCCCTTGCCCATGCTCATCGGCAGGAACGGCACGCCGCTCTTCTCGACCAGGGTGCGGATGGCGTCGTCGGCCTGCGCGTAGGCGGCGCCCTTGCCTAGGATGATCAGCGGGCGCTTGGCGCTCTTCAGCACGTCGAGGGCGCGCTTGATGGCGGCGGGCGCCGGAAACTGTGCCGGCGCGGCGTCGATCACCTTCACCAGCGATTTCCGACCGGCCTCGGCATCCATCACCTGGCCGAACAGCTTGGCCGGCAGGTCGAGATAGACGCCGCCCGGCCGCCCGGACACGGCCGCGCGGATCGCGCGCGCCACGCCGATGCCGATGTCGGCCGCGTGCAGCACGCGGAACGCCGCCTTGCAGAGCGGCTTGGCGATGGCCAGTTGGTCCATCTCTTCGTAGTCGCCCTGCTGCAGATCGACGATCTCGCGCTCGGACGATCCGCTGATCAGGATCATCGGAAAGCAGTTGGTCGTGGCGTTGGCGAGCGCCGTGAGACCGTTGAGAAAGCCCGGCGCCGACACCGTGAGACAGACGCCGGGCTTCTTCGTCAGGAAGCCGGCGATGGCCGCCGCATTGCCGGCGTTCTGCTCGTGGCGGAACGAGATGACGCGCATGCCGGCGGCCTGCGCCATGCGGCCGAGATCCGAGATCGGGATGCCGGGCACGCCGTAGATCGTCTCGATGCCGTTGAGCCTGAGCGCATCGATGACGAGGTGAAAGCCGTCGGTGAGTTCCCGTTCCCCTTCGCCCGGCGCCGTTGTTTCTTTCGTCTTTACTGCGGCCTCGGCCATTGCCATTCCTCCCTGAATTCTCGTGCCGTCAGTCGAGGTAATCCGCGTGCCGCATCACGTGTTCGGCGAGGCCGAGCGCGTGGGCGCGTACGAGATCTTCCGCGCGCTCGGTGTCGCGCGCCTCGATCGCCTGGATGATGTTGAGATGATCGCGAATGGAGCGCTGCGCGCGATCGTCTTCGCCGATCGTCTTGCGGCGGATCATCCGCATGTGCGTGAAGAGATTCTCCGCCAGGTCGATGAGCACGCGGTTGTGGCTCAGGCGGATGATGGTCTGATGGAATTCGATGTTGACTTCGGAATATTCGTCGAGCTTCGCGTGCAGCTCGCCGTTCTCGAACTTGGCGAACATCTGGCGCAGCGTCGCGATCTCCTCGTCGCGCGCCTGCAGGGTGATGAGCCGCGCGGCCATGCTCTCGAGGGCGGCCCAGGCGATGATCAGCTCGGCGACCTCCTGCCGGGTCTTGCGCACGACGTAGACCCCGCGCCGCGGCACCGAGCGGACGAAGCCCTCGCGCTCGAGCTGCGCCATGGCCTCGCGTACCGGTGTACGGCTGATCCCGAGGTCGTGGGCGAGCTGACGCTCGTCGAGCCGGACCTCATCGCGCTGATCGTAGATGTCGAGGGAGACGATGACGTCCTTCAGCGCCGCATAGGCCCTGTCGGCAAAGGTCGACGTGTCCTCCAGCCGCGGAATGGCGACGCGAGCGGTCGCCTCGGAAGTCCGGCTGCGAGGAGAATTGGCGTCCGTCATGGTGCTGATGCAGGGACCAATGAACCGCCTGCTATTATACAATATGCCAAAAACTGACAAGTTCCGGCTCGTCGCAGGCGCGGACCCCTCCCTTCCACAGGTTTAAAAATCAGTGTACGGCGCCCCGGCCGTCGCCGGGGCGTGGTCGCGGAGTATATCGGCTTCTGGAGGGGACGCCCGAAAAAGGATGTCCGGCCAGAGGCGGAAAATCGTCAGCCCGCAGCAGCGAGGGCCCGACGGCGCATCGGCTTCAGGGCCACCAGGGCCAGGACGGCGGCCACGATATTGAGTGCGGCCGCGAACAGGAAGACCGTGGTCCAGCTTCCGGTCGCCGACGTCACCACATTCGCCGCCGGGACCAGAAGCGACGCGGTCCCCTTCGCCGTGTAGAGCATCCCGTAGTTGGTCGTCGCGAACTTTCGGCCGAAAAGGTCCGTACAGGTCGCCGGGAACAGCGAATAGATCTCGCCCCAGGCGAAGAACACGACCCCCGACAGGACCACGAACCAGACCGGATCATGCGCGAGCTGCAGCAGTGCGTAGATGCCGATGCCTTCGGCCAGGAAGGCGATGAACATCGTGTTCTCGCGGCCGATGTGGTCCGACACCCAGCCGAAGAACGGCCGCGTGACCCCGTTGAGCACCCGATCGAGCGATAGTGCGAAGGTGAGCGCCGGCAGGGTCAGTCCCAGGATCGAGACTGGTATCTCAGCCACCTTGAAGTCGTTGGCGATCGGCGCGAGCTGCGCGGTTGCCATCAGGCCGCCGGTCGCGACGAGAACGAACATCACGTACATCAGCCAGAAGGCAGGCGCCCGGAGCACCTCGGCGGGGGCGCGGTCGGTCACGCTCTGCTGGACGGCGGTCGCCGGGACCGGAACCTCGCCGGGCTGCGGGGCGCGCAGAAAGACCGAGAAAATCATCACGATCAGGCCCTGGCCGAGCCCGAACCACAGAAAGGCGGCCTCGTAGCCATGCGAGTGGATCATGCTGGCGATCGGGACGACTGTGAGCGCCGATCCGGCTCCGAAACCTGCGGCGGTCAGACCGGCCGCGAGCCCGCGCCGGTCGGGAAACCATTTGAGCGCGTTGCCCACGCAGGCGCCGTAGATCACGCCGGCCCCGATCCCGCCGATCGCCGCCGCGACATAGAGCACGACCAGCGAGCTGGCGTAGGAATTCATCCCCCACGCAACGGCGACCAGGATGCCGCTCAGCCCCACCATCAGGCGCGGTCCGAGCCGGTCGATCAGATAGCCTTCAAAAGGCACCAGCCACGTCTCCGTCAGCACGAAAATCGTGAAGGCCGTTTGAATCGCGGCGCGTCCCCAATGGTACTTGTCGTCGATCGGCTTGACGAAGAGCGTCCAGCCGTACTGGAGATTCGCGATCATCACCATGCAGATGATCCCGAACAGGAGCTGCATCCATCGGGTGCCGCTCGTTGCGACAGCCCGCGACGGCGCGGACTCCGTTTGCGCTGATGCGAAGGTCATTATTGTGCCCCTTGCGTTTCCACCCGAACGGTAACGGGCTGCGACAGTATGGCCCGCGGTGCGCTGACGCACTTCTTCCGCTCAGGACAAGTTTTGGCATAATTTGTGCCATGGCTTCAACCGAAATGCGGTGGCGGTTCAGGGGAGCGATTGCGGGCGATCAGTGCGCCCGCGCGGTCCGCGTCCCTCACGGGCGTTCCGGGGTCCGATCCAGGAATGCGAGATCGCCGCGACGGAAGCCGGGACCGGCCGCGCGCGCCACCGCGTCGATCGAGGCGAGAAGGCGCGCCCGCGGCTGACGGCCCGCCCAGAACAAGGGGCCGCCCTCGTACGGCGGAAATCCGTAGCCGTTGACGAGAACCAGGTCGATGTCGGACGCGCGCGCCGCGATGCCTTCGCCGAGCAGCAACGCGGCCTCGTTCACCATCGCGGCCAGCGCCCGTGACTGGATCTCCTCGGCGGTGAAGGGGCGGCGGACGATGCCGCGCTCGGTCGAGGCTTCCTCGATGATCGCGCGGACCTGCGGATCGGGCGTCCCCTCCCGGGCGCCGGGAGCGTAGCGATACCAGCCGGCGCCGCTCTTGCGCCCGAGGCGTCCGGCCCGGCACAGCCGGTCGAGAATGTCGGGCTGGCGCGTGCGCGCCCCGCCGCTCGCGGCGAGCCGCTGCCGCGTGCGCCAGGCGATGTCGAGGCCCGAGAGGTCGCCGACCGCAAACGGCCCCATGGCGAAGCCGAACGCCACAAGGGCGCGGTCGACGTCCTCCGGGTAGGCCCCTTCCTCGAGCATCATCTCGCATTGCGTGCGGTAGGCCGAGTAGATGCGGTTGCCGATGAATCCTTCGCCGACGCGGGCGACGACCGGCAGCTTGCCGAGGCATCGCGCGAGCCACAGCCCGGTTGCGAGCACGTCGGGCGCCGTCACCGCGCCGCGCACCACTTCGAGCAGCCGCATCACGCGGGCCGGACTGAAGAAATGCAGCCCGATCACATCGCCCGGCCGGCCGCTCGCGTCGGCCAACGCGTCGAGATCGAGGTAGGACGTGTTCGACGCCAGAATCGCGCCCGGCTTCAGCACGCCAGAGAGCGCACGCAGCACGGACTGCTTCAGGTCGAGGTCCTCGAACACGGCCTCGATCACCAGATCGGCATCCGCCAGCGACGACAGCGCGACCGCGGGCGAGAGACGCGCCAATCGCCGTTCGCTCTCCTCGGCCGTCAGGCGTCCGCTTTCGACGGCGCCGCGGTAGTCCGCACGCACGCGCGCGAGGCCGTCGGCGAGCGAGGGCTCGTCGCGCTCGACGAGGCCGACCGGAAATCCGGCGTCAAGCAGGCAGACGGCGATTCCGGAGCCCATCGTGCCCGCCCCGATCACGCCGACACGGGCGACCGGTCGTGGCGAAACGGACTCCAGTCCAGGCACGCGCGCCGCCGCGCGCGCGGCGCAAAACAGATGGCGCCGGGCGGCCGCGTCCTCACCCACCCGCAGGCGCTCGAACGCGGCGCGTTCTTCGGCGAGTGCCGTGGCGAACGGAGCCGTCATCGACCGGCGGACGGCGGCGACCGCCTCCGCGACCGCCCGGTTGCCGCGCGCGCGGCGCAGCGCCGCCTGCTCGGCCCTTTCGATGGCGTCTGCGGAATCCGCCGGGAGCGGATCATCGCGCAAACGTCGCTTGGCCTGGCCCAGGCCCTCCGCGTGCCGGATGGCGGCAGTCCGCAGATCGTCCGCGACGACGAGATCGACCAGCCCCAATTGCAGCGCCTCACCGGCCTTCACACGCCGCGCGGAGGCGATCAGCTCGATCGCCTTGGCGACGCCGACGAGACGCGGGAGGCGCTGCGTGCCGCCTGCGCCCGGAATGACGCCGAGGGTCACTTCCGGCAGGCCGACCACCGCGTCCACGGCTGCGACGCGCGCATCGCACCCGAGCGCCAGTTCGAAACCGCCGCCCAGCGCGGCGCCCGCGATCGCCGCGACGATCGGCTTGGCGCAGGCTTCGATCGCTGCGATCAGCTCCGGCGTCTGCGGCTCGCGCAGTGGCCCGTCGAACTCGCGGATGTCGGCACCGGCCATGAAATTGCGCCCGGCGCCGATCAGGACGGCTGCGGCGGACGAATCATCCGAACCGACCTGCCGGATCGCCGCAAGCAGACCGCGGCGGACCTCCCATGAATTCGCATTGACGGGCGGGTTGTCGATGACGATGACCGCGATGCGCCCGGCGCGCTCGACGCGCACAGGGGACTCTTCGACTTCGCTCAACATCGCCACCATGAGCCGCCCACACCCTTCGCCGCCGGCCGCGACTGCACCCTCTCGGCTGCCGCCGCGCGAGACCCCGCAGGTCCGCGGCGCAAGGTACGGATCGGACGGGATGGCGCAAGATGGTCCGGGCCACGCGGGCCGCGCCGAGCCGTGCGGCGGTCGCTCAGCGAAGCTTCACGGCCGCGACTGCAAGGCTGAAGAGCGCCGCGAGGCTGCATAGCGCGCCGGCCGCATGCGAGATTTCCCATTGGCGGCGGAGCACCTCCCAGTCCTTGGGCAAGGTCGTCCACTGCGCGGTCGCCACGTTGGCCGGGTAGGTCCAGATCCAGAACACGATCTGGCCGAGCACCAGAAACCCCAAGGCCAGCAAGGCCCATCCGACCGGTCCGTCGGTCGCCCCCATGCGCCAGGCGGCGAGCAGAATGACGATCATGTCGAGATAAAGCGGCACGCCGACGAAAGCCCAGCCGCGATACACTTGCTGAGCCACCAGATAGTCCTCGCGCGCCAGCCCCATCTTGTTCGGCATCGCGAGCAGATGCGCGAGGCCGGCGCCGAGCACGATGCCGGTAAGCACGATGGCGGCGATCAGAAGCGCGGCGGCAATTCGCATCGCGGCTCTCCGGCTTGGCCGATCGGCGGTGCCGGCGCGTACCGCCGGAACGCGATCGATTCCGCCCGGCAGTCAGCCTGCAGGCGGATAGGTCACGCCCCCGTCCTGCGCCACCCTAGCGGCCTCCGTCATGTGCGCCAACTCCACATGCGCGGGCCCGAGAATATGAAACACGGTCTCGCCGGCGGCGATCAGATAATCGGTGATGATCCGCCGGTGACAGCGCCACCACACCGCCTCCGCACACATGATCGCGCACCGTTCGGCCCGTCCGAGCTCGCGCAGCCGGCTCAATCCGCGGCGAAATGCCTCGGTCGTGGCGTAGTCGGCGTAATTGTGGAAGCTCTGATTCTCCCAGAACGCGTTGACGTCCGCGGGCACGTTCTTGATGCGTGCGCGCAAGCCGCCGAGCGCCGCCAGATGCTCGTAGCCGACGTCGAATGGCGCGAGCGCGGCCGGCAGGACATCGGCGTTGTATTGCGGATTGGTGCGCGAGCGGGGAACGGTACGGACGTCGACCACGCGTCCGATTTGCGATTCCTTCAAAAGCGTCACGAACTCGGCAATCGGCCGGGTCGAATGCCCAATGGTGAAGAACGGCTGCGACATGATGCGAGACCACCGGACGCCAGTTTAATCGCGCCTCGCGCGCGCCGCCCGCGAAAAGATTTCGCGAGTCTTCCCGGAGGAGAAGAACCGCCGGGATTCATGCATTCATGAAATGTCGCCGAGCGGCGCATCCCGGCGGAATACAGAAGCCCATCTCGTTTCCGGAACCTTTGCGGGCACGGCACATTGCCGAGCAGAGCGCGAGCAGCGCTTGCAGCAAAATCGGTATTCGGGAACAGGCCGACATGACGGCGACGTCCACCGCGACCCAGACCGGGCTGATAAGAGCAAGCGTTGCCGACACGCTCGCTTTCGTCTTCCAGGTGCTGCTCCCGCCCGTTGCCAAAGGCGTGCTCATCCGGCGGCCGACCGCGGTGGCGATGGCGGAACGGTTCGGCTTGGATGCGCGCGGCATCAAGCGCGTGCAGGAGTTCCGCAGCAAATACGGAACGGGGCCGCTCCTCTTCCGGCTTCCCGGTCGACCCCAGGCGATCGTGCTCTGTCCGGAAGATGTCCGTCGCGTCCTCGACGGGACGCCGGAGCCTTTCAGTCCAGCAAGTGGCGAGAAGCGGGCCGCGCTCGCGCACTTCGAACCCGACGTCTCTCTCATTTCACGGCCGCCGGAACGGATCGGCCGCCGCCGCTTCAACGACGAGGTGCTCGAAAGCGGCGCCGCGATTCACTCACTTGCGGACGCATTCCTCGCTGCGGTCGAGCAGGAGGCCGAGCGGCTTCTCTCCCACGCCGGCGGCCAGTTGACCTGGAATGTGTTCGGCCCCGGCTGGCAGGCCTTGGCGCGCCGCATCGTTCTCGGCAGCCACGCACGCGACGACGACACGCTCACCGATGACCTTGCCAGGCTGCGCGCCGCGGCCAATTGGGTCTTCCTTCATCCCGGGCGGAAGCGGCTGCTCGACCAGTTTCAAGCGCGGCTGGAACAGCATCTCGCACGTGCAGAGCCGGACAGCCTCGCGGGCCTCGCCGCCACGATTCCAAGCCCAAGAAACAGCGCACCGGTCAGTCAGGTGACGCACTGGCTGTTCGCATTCGACGCGGCCGGAATAGCGACCTTTCGGGCGCTGGCGCTTCTCGCCGCGCATCCATGCTTTGCGGACCGTGCACGCGAGGACGCCCGGGCGGGAGCGTGCGGGCGCACGAATCTGCCGCTGCTGCGCGCCACCCTTCTTGAATCGCTGCGGCTCTGGCCGACCACGCCGATGATCTTTCGCGAGACCACGCAGGAAACGATGTGGGACGGCGGAGCAATGCCGGAAAACACGAGCATTCTCATCTTCGTCCCGTTTTTCCACCGCGACGACGAAAAGCTTCCCTATGCGCACCGGTTCACGCCGGAGCTCTGGCTCGAAAACGATGCGCAGCGGAACTGGCCGCTGGTGCCGTTCAGTGGCGGATCCGGCATCTGCCCGGGCCGCCACATCGTCACCATGCTGGGAAGCGCCATGCTTTCGGCGATTCTGGGCGTCCGCACCATCGAGCTGACCCCGCCGGCTCCGCTGGCGGCCGAACGCCCCCTCCCCGGCACCCTGAATCATGCCGCGCTGCGGCTCACGATCCGGCCGTTCGACCGCGGCGCGTCTGCGCCTTCATGAGACGATCGTGGCGCGCCGCGTCTGCTGCGTCTTGCGCATTCGACCGGACCAGAGCGGCTAGGAGCGCAGGGTCGAGGTTTGTCCGGTTACTTCGGCCGAGGGTTCGGCGCTGAGCCAACGGTACAACAGACCGCCGGCGGCGCCGCCGAGCAGCGGCGCGAGCCAGAACAGCCACAACTGCTGCAGGGCCCAGCCGCCGACAAAAAGCGCCGGCCCGGTGCTGCGCGCCGGATTGACCGACGTGTTCGTGACCGGAATGCTGATCAGATGGATGAGCGTGAGCGCAAGGCCGATGGCGATCGGCGCGAACCCCGCGGGCGCTTTGCCGTGCGTAGCCCCCATGATGACGAAGAGGAACATCATCGTCAGGACGAATTCCGCGATCAGGCAGGAGCTCAGGCTGTATTTGCCCGGCGAGTGATCGCCGAAACCATTGGCCGCAAACCCGTGGTCCAGGCTGAACCCGGGCGCTCCGCGCGCGATCGCATAGAGAACGGCGGCGGCGATGATGGCGCCGACGACCTGCGCCACGATGTAAGGGATCACCTCGTCGATCGGGAAACGTCCGCCCGCAGCCAGCCCGACCGTGACCGCAGGATTGAGGTGGCATCCGGAAACATGTCCGATCGCATAGGCCATGGTCAGGAGCGTCAGCCCGAACGCCAACGCCACCCCGAGGAAGCCGATCCCCACGTGCGGAAAGCCGGCGGCAATCACGGCGCTTCCGCAGCCGCCGAATGTCAACCAGAACGTCCCGATCGCTTCAGCCGCAAGCTTCTTACCGTTCATCGCCCGTCCTCCCGCCGTTTCGGCATTCGATCATGTGATTCTTCTTATCTTATTCGACCGAAGCATCTGCTCGCTACCCCGAGCGTCGCTGTTGTGCGTCATGCAGCAAGAAATTCGAATGCCTTTGCGGTTCGGGCTGAGCACGCGCCAACAGCCAAAGGTCGCGATTCGCGGACCGGATCACCGCTCCAGCGCTCGGTCGAACGGTTGCCCGTCCCGATGTTCGGAAAAGAGCAGGCCGCTGTCGATGGGACCTCGGTCCAATCGACAGCGGCCCGGACGACCGGCTGGAGCGCAAAACCATCCGCGCCGCCTTTCCGCGACCAACAGCCATGCCCATGCAGACCCCTCGCCGCCTGGCGGCGAGGAAGCCACGACCGCACGCGGAACCTCAGATCTGGCGCGTCGCTTCGAACAGAAACCAAGTGCGTCGCTCGGCTTCGTCGATCCAGGTCTCGAGCAGGCTGGCGCTTGCCACGTCGTTCTGCTCATCGCAGAGCGAATGCGCTTCCCGCATGCTCGCCGCGAGCTGCTTGTTGTCCTCGCGGAGTTCCGCGAGCATGTCCTGCGGGGTGACGAAGTCGGCGTCGTTGTCGGGAATGCGCTGCAACCGCGCAATCTGACCGATCGACCGCAATGTCATGCCGCCGATCTTCCGAACCCGTTCGGCAAGCGGATCGGTCATCGCGAAAATCTGCTCACCGTGCTCGTCCAGCAGGAGGTGGTAGTCGCGGAAATGTGGCCCCGACATGTGCCAGTGGAAGTTCTTGGTCTTGACATACAAGACGAACACGTCGGCGAGCAGTGTCGTCAACGCGGCGGCGATGTCTCGCGTCGCATTTGGCGTCAAATCGGTCGGGGTTTCCAGCACCCGTTCGCGCAGCTCTTTGAGTTCCTTCAGCTCTCTGGCCATGGCTCGCCTCTCCTTTCAGGTCCGATAAGGTATGACTGGCTCGAAAACGGCTTGGCAGCGCACCCTTGCTCCATTGGAGCCGGAGGGCCCGCTGCCGGCGCACCTATGTTACGTGGGTTTTTGGTTGGATGTCTTGACACGGTCCGGCTGCGCGAGACGGTCTGCCCCGTGAATACCGCGCAGCTTGCGCAGACCAGCTCACCATGCAGCGAAACGCGTGGGGCCCCTCGGTTGTTCCCGCATCGCAGCGCTTCGTGCGCCTGAGGCGATCCGGCGCCGATATCGGGCGCGGAGCGGCCGATGGCCGACGCAGGGCCACGCTGGAGACAAGCGCCCGAAGCCGTCTCCACCGACCCGATAATATTTGATTTTGCTTGAGAATTTGGTTGCGGGGGTAGGATTTGAACCTACGACCTTCAGGTTATGAGCCTGACGAGCTACCGGGCTGCTCCACCCCGCGAAAACCATGGTGCGGGACACGTCCCGCCGCGGTGGCGGTTATCTAGCAATCGCCGCGTGGTATGGGAAGGGCGAGCCGCCATATTTTTCGTCCCCGTCGGGCCCTATGTTGACGGAGGGACGACGGCCCTCCGCATGCGCGAAAAGCCCGGATTGCACCCCAGTATCGCGATCGGGACGACACTGACCGCGGTGGCGCGCGTGGTGCTGGCCGATGCGCGGCATGCCGTCGGCGATGCCCGCCGATCGGACGCCCGGGCCATCCACAACTTCCGCAAGGTGATGAAGCGCTGGCGCGCGCTCCTGCGGCTCGTCGAGCCGGAGCTCGGGCGGGAAGCGCGGCGACTGCGCCGGACCGCGCACGATCTCGCCGGCGAGCTCTCCGGTGCACGCGACGTCCAATCGGCCATCGAGGCGGCCGAGGGGCTGGCGGGAGAGCACGGCCTTCTTTCGCCGCGCCTCTGCGCCCGGGTCACGCGGCAATTGGCGGACATGCGGACGGACCCCGAAACGTCCGGCCTGACGCCCGAGAGGCGCCTGCACCTGCAGGCGGCGATCACGGCCGCCGCCAACTCCGTCGCGCACTGGTCGCTCGATGCGCTCGACTTCCCGGAGATCGCAAGCG
>CAYVBN010000220.1:0-3269 GCA_964449645.1 uncultured Hyphomicrobiales bacterium | reverse complement strand
CCGCGTCTCGCCATCACCGTCAATCGCGACCAGGCCTCGCGTTTCGGCATCAGCCCGCAGGTGATCGACGACACGCTCAACGACGCCTACGGACAGCGGCAGATCACCCAGTACTTCACGCAGCTCAACACCTATCCGGTGGTGCTCGAGATCACGCCCGACCTGCAGCAGCAGCTCTCCTCGCTCGATCGCGTCTACGTCAAATCGCCGCTGACGGGAGCGGCCGTGCCGCTCTCGACGCTTGTCAATGTCGACTCGAGCAAGGTCGGGCCGCTGTCGGTCTCGCACCAGGGCCAGTTCCCGGCCGTCACCCTGTCGTTCAACCTGCGGCCCGGCGTTGCGCTCGGAGACGCCGTGAACGCGGTCCAGCAGGCCGCCCGCGACATCGGAATGCCGGCGTCGATCCTCGGCAGCTTCCAGGGCAACGCGCAGGCCTTCCAGTCATCGCTCGCGAGCGAACCGGCGCTCATCGCCGCCGCGATCGTCGTCGTCTACATCATCCTCGGCATCTTGTATGAAAGCTTCATCCACCCGCTGACGATCCTCTCGACGCTGCCGTCCGCCGGCGTCGGCGCGCTCCTGGCGCTGCGCCTCGGCGGGCTCGACCTGTCGGTCATCGGCATCATCGGCATCATTCTGCTGATCGGGATCGTGAAGAAGAACGGCATCATGCTGGTCGATTTCGCGATCACGGCCGAGCGCGACCGCAAGCTTCCGCCCATCGACGCCATCCGCAACGCCTGCCTGCTGCGATTCCGTCCGATCCTGATGACGACCGCGGCCGCCATGCTGGCGGGTCTTCCGCTCATGCTCGGGACCGGAACCGGATCCGAGCTGCGCCAGCCGCTCGGCTACGCGATGGTCGGCGGGCTGGCGCTGAGCCAGCTTCTGACGCTCTACACCACGCCGGTCGTCTATCTCTATCTCGACCGCGTCCAGCTCTGGCTGCGTGGCAAGCGGCACGTCGAGCCGCAGGAGGCCGAGCCGCGGCAGGCCATCGCGGCCGAGTAGGAGCGCTCGCCCGTCAGGCGGCGCGATCGAAGCGTGGGGTGTCCTCGACCTCGATACGGCCCGAGCCGACGCGCAGAATGAGGTCGCAATCCCGCAGCGTGCCGGTCCGGTGGGCGATCATCAGCACGGTGCGCCCCTGCATCAGCCGCTCGAGGCTCTCGACCAGCGCGTCTTCCGTCTCGGCGTCGAGCGCGCTCGTCGGCTCGTCGAGCACCAGGACCGGCGCGTCCTTCAGAAAGGCGCGCGCAAGCGCGATCCGCTGGCGCTCGCCGCCCGACAGCCGTTCGCCACGGTCGCCGACCCGGGTCGCATAGCCTTGCGGGAGCTGGACGATGAAGTCGTGCGCCTGGGCGGCCTTGGCGGCCGCGACGATATCCTCCATCGAGGCCCCGGGGCGCGCATAAGCGATGTTATCCGCGATCGTGGTCGAGAATAGCACCGGGTCCTGCCACAGGACCGCGAACTGCCGGCGCAGGTCGCCAAGCCGATAGTCGCGCAAATCGACGCCGTCGAGTCGGATCGATCCCGAGACCGGATCATGAAGACGCAGCAGCAAACTGAGCACCGTGCTCTTGCCGGCGCCGGTGCGCCCGACGATACCGACGCGCGTTCCCGCCGGGATGATGAGCGAGACGTCCTGGAACAGCGGCGCACCGCCCGGATAGGCGAAGCTTACGTGCTCCAGGGCGATCCAGCCCTGCGCCCGTTCGAGAGCGCGAGTCCCGGTGTCGAGCACGGTCGGCTTCTGGTCGAGCATCGAGAAGGCGCGTTCGGCGCTGGCGATGGCCTGCTGCTGCCCGGTAATGTGGCTGCCGATCGCCTGTAGCGGCTCGTAGAGCTGGGCGATATAGGCGACGATGAGCAGCAGATCGCCCACCGTCATCAACTTCGCCTGCACGTCGCGCACCCCGATGTAGAGGATCACGATCGCGCCGAGCGACGTCGACAGGGTCAAGGCGGCGCCGAGCAGACCCTGGCGCGAGAGCACGCGCAGGCGCGCGCGGACGGCGCTGCGCGCCTGATCGACGAAGCGCTCGTACTCGCGCTGCTCCTGGCCGAAAGTGGTGACGAGGCGCACGGCGCCGAGCGTCTCCTGCACGATCGCCTGGGCGGCGCTCTCCTCCTCCTTCACCGCGTGCCAGCCACCACGCATCCGGTTCTGGTTGAAGTTGATGAGCCAGATCGCCGGAACGGCGCTCGCCAGCGCCAGCAGGGCCAGCGTCGAGTTGATGCCGGCCGTGACCCACAGCGTGCCGGCGAGCGAGGTCAGTGACACGATCACCGGGATGAAGCCGTAGATCGCCGTCCACTGCAGGGCCGGCGCGTCGTTGCCGATGCGAAAGGCGAGATCCTGGAGCGTGCGCGAATCCTGGCCGAGCGTGGCAAGCTGCAAGGCGTGGCGGAACAGCCGGGCGCGGAACAGTTTGACCATGCGCTCCGCGACCCACTCGCGCACGAGCCACTCGGCGTTGCGGTGAGCCACCGTGACGAGAACCAGCACCACAGCGAGCCCGATCGCCGCCTGGAGGATCGCTTCGGGTCCGCTCCGCAACCCGTCGGGGAGCATGCGCGCGAGCTGCGCCGGAAGCGGCTGCTGACCGAGCACGCTGTCGACGATGATCTTCAGCGGCAGGGGCGTGAGCAGGGCAATCGGCGTTGCCGCCAGACCGAGGATCAGGATCACGCCGAGGTGGGGCCAGAACGGCCGCACCTCCTTGAACGCCCGCCGGTACACTGCGAGCGCAGACACCTTGTTGTTCATTGGAGGACGGTGGTCGCCTCACGGGGCGGGGCCTGGCGATCCGGTACGCCGATCGGCGCCCCCCTCCGGATCGTTGCCGCAATTGCCGTTCCGATACTCCCCCGCACGGAACGACAGACCATCAGATGACGGTCTCGGTTCGAGCTTCATTCGTTGTCGAGATTCAAAGATGCTGTCAATGCGTCGGCGCAGGAAATCCGCTCAACAATTTTCATCCGCGCGTCGCGGCCGCATCGCAACTGAACGCATGTTCAGAATCCGAACCGGCGTGGCGCAAGTGCGCCGCAAAATCGCCTGAGCGTGGTGGCGTCGCGGTGCGTTCAATGCGGCGGATCGAGCGACCAGATGCCGGCTTTCTGACTCTGGGCGCTCGACTGCGCCTCCACATAGGCCTTCTCGCTCGTGCCGCTCGCGAGTTCGGCCCATCCTTCGCGCAGCATCCAGCCCGAGATATCGACGTTGCGGACGCGGCACACCGCCAGCGCGACCGGAGCCG
>CAYVBN010000219.1:0-18302 GCA_964449645.1 uncultured Hyphomicrobiales bacterium | reverse complement strand
AGCATCCACAGCTTGCCCTGCTCGACCGTGAACTCGAGGTCCTGCATGTCGCGGTAGTGGCGCTCGAGCAGGTCGTGAATGCGAACGAGCTCGGCGAACGCCTCGGGCATCGCGGTTTCCATCGACGGCCGGTCGGATCCGGCCTCGACGCGCGCCGCCTCGGTGATCTCCTGCGGCGTGCGGATGCCGGCAACGACGTCTTCGCCCTGCGCGTTGATGAGGAATTCGCCATAGAGGCGCTTCTCGCCCGTCGACGGATTGCGCGTGAACGCGACGCCGGTGGCCGAGCTCTCACCCATGTTGCCGAAGACCATGGCCTGGACATTGACGGCCGTGCCCCAGCTCTCCGGGATGCCGTGCAGGCGCCGATAGGTGATAGCGCGCTGGTTCATCCACGAGCCGAACACTGCGCCGATGGCGCCCCAGAGCTGCGCCTCGGGGTTCTGCGGAAAGTCCTTGCCGAGCTCGTCCTTGACGCGCGCCTTGTAGAGCTTGACCAGCTCGACCCAGTCGTCGGCACCGAGGTCGGTGTCGAGCACGTAGCCCTTGCGCTCCTTGTGCTCGTCGAGGATCTCCTCGAAGTGGTGGTGGGCGAGCCCGAGCACGACGTCGGAATACATCGTGATGAAGCGCCGATAGCTGTCGTAAGCGAAGCGCCGGTCGCCCGAGCGGGCGGCGAGCGCCTCGACGGTCGCATCGTTGAGCCCGAGGTTGAGCACCGTATCCATCATGCCGGGCATCGAGGCGCGCGCGCCCGAGCGCACTGAGACCAGGAGCGGATTGGCGGGATCCCCGAACGTACGGCCGGCGAGCTTGCCCACATGCACGAGCGCGGCGGCAACCTCGTCGCGCAGGTCCGCCGGATAGGACTTGTTGTTGGCGTAGAAGTAGGTGCAGACCTCGGTCGTGATGGTGAAGCCGGGCGGTACGGGCAGGCCCAGATTGGCCATCTCGGCGAGATTCGCCCCTTTCCCGCCGAGCATCGCCCGCATATCGGCGCGGCCCTCGGCCTGACCATCACCGAACGTATAGACCCATTTCCCCATCGGACCGGACCTCGAATTGTGCAGTGCAAGGTGCTGCCGGTCTGTCTTGACCCTTTTCCTGTCATGATTCAACCGGGCAGGCGCACCTCGCGCCCGCTTACCGGATCAGGCCGAGACCGACGATCCCGACGAAGATGAGATAAATGGCGACGATGATGTTCAAGAGACGCGGGATGACCAGGATGAGAATTCCGGCGACCAGGGCGACGATCGGCTGAATGTGGGCAATGTGAATCGACGTCATCGAGAAGCTCCTGCAACGATCGGATGAAGGACCACACGGGCGGGGATGCCCTCCCCCACTTTGATTGCGGGGGAGCGGTACGAAGGTAAGCTAATGTTTCAACGGCCGCCACGCCGGAAAAGTTCCGCCGCAGCGGCGGGGCGGAGCGGAGGTAGCCCGATCAGCTCGACTGCGTGCGGGCCTGCGGAGCGGGTGAGGCCGCCACCAGGCGCATGAGCGCCCACATGATCGCAAGGGTCGCCAGATAGACGACGAGCTGCATGGCGGTCGGCCGGTCGGTGTAGCCGATGAGCGTGTGCAGGGCGCGCCCGACGAAGCTCGCTTCGGAGAGCAGCCAGGACGTGTCCCACACCACGTGGTCGAGCGCAGTGACGATGTTCGCCTGCTCGAGGAATGCGGTCGATTGCGCCGCCATCCCGGCCGCCAGAAACGCGATCATGACGGTCGTGACGGCGAACAGATGACGCACGGGGATCGTCACCAACCCCGCATAGGTGAGGAAGCAGACCGCGGCCCCGAGCGCCAGGCCGCCGAGGCCGCCGGCGAAGATGCTCACGCCCAGCCCGCCTTCCGAGACGACGATGCCATAGAGAAACAGGACGACCTCGACGCCTTCCCGCAGCACCGCGACGCCGACGACGACCGCAAGCGCGGCGAGCGACTTCGAGCCCTTGACCACCGCCTCTCCGGCCACGCGCATCTCGGCCGCGAGCTCGCGCCCGTGACGCGACATCCACACGTTGTGCCAGGTGAGCATGACGACGGCAATCGCGAGGATCGTTGCGTTGAACAGCTCTTGGCCCGCGCCTTCGAAGGCATTCGACAGAGCGCCGGCGAAAGCGGCGACCACGCAGGCTCCGAGCGTGCCGCCGAGCACGCCGCCCGCCACCCAGAAGCCCCGGTTCTGCACGCCGCGCGTGACGGCCATCACGATGCCGACGATCAGGCCGGCCTCGAACACTTCGCGGAAGACGATGATCAGGGCGGCGAGCACGGACTTTCTCTCCGACGACGACACGGTCGGTGGTTGCGCGACCAACATGCCCAACCGGATGTCTCCGCCCACCCCGAGAGCATCGCGCGATGATCACGCCGTGATTCGATATGGCAGACGGACGTCGGAAAGTGAATAGCGGGCGCCAATATTAGAATTGTTCTCATATTTGATGGCGGACGGCGGACGGTTTGGGGCCACATAAAAGCGCGGCCGAGAACCATTCAACGAAAAGCATTCAGAACGAAACGACCTTCTCGCCGCGACCGCGCAACCCGCAGCCAAGCCGGCGCGGCCCCCTCCGAATACGACGGCCTCACCCTTCGATGCGCGAGAAATCCGCCACCGCGCGCGTCGCGTCGCGGATCTGGTTGAGGAGCCGAAGGCGGTTGGCGCGCAGATCCTTGTCGTCGACGTTCACCGTCACCTTGTCGAAGAAAGCGTCGACATGCGGACGCAGCCTCGCCATGGCGCTCATCGCCGCGGCGAAGTCCTCGCGCGCGACGGCCGCGCCCGCGTCCTCCTTGGCGGCATCGATCGCGCGGGCGAGCTCCCATTCCTCCGGCTGCTGGTAGAGGGTCGAGGTCGGTGCGCTGACATAGGTCGTCTGATCGCGCTTCTCCTCGATGCGGATGATGTTGGCCGCGCGCTTGTAGCCGGCGAGCAGGTTGCGCCCGTCCTCGCTGTCGAGGAAACGGCCGAGCGCCTCGACGCGGCGCACGATGAGAATCAGATCGTCCTGGCCCTCGAGCGCGAACACGGCATCCACCAAATCATGGCGGGCGCCCTGCTCGCGCAACTGCACCTTGAGCCGGTCGGCGAAGAAAGCGAGCAGGTCGGAGGCCTCGGCGAAATCGTCGTGCGCCTGCACCAGGCTCGTCGCTTCGACAAGCCGGCCGCGCGTGATCTCGTCGGTCAGGACCTCGAGCTTGATGGCGCGCTCGATGTCCGAGGCGCTCAGCTTCTCGATCTCGTGCTGGATCGGATGCAGCAGGGCGATGGCCTGCGCCAGCGCCTCGTCCTTGCGCACGTCGGCGAAATGCCGCCAGAGATGCGTGCGCAGCGGCACCCTGATCGTGTTCTCCAGCACGATGCGGATGACGCCCAGCGCCGCGCGCCGCAGCGCGTAGGGATCCTTCGACCCCGTCGGTTTCTCGCCGATCGCCCAGAAGCCGACCAGCGTGTCGAGCTTGTCGGCCAGCGCCACCGTGATGGACACCGGATCGGCCGGCACGAGGTCGGACGGGCCTTGCGGCTTGTAGTGATCCTCGCAGGCGTGCGCGACCGCTTCGTCCTCGCCCTGCGCCTCGGCGTAGTATTTCCCCATGAGGCCTTGCAGGTCGGGAAATTCGCCGACCATCTCGGTGAGCAGGTCGGCCTTGGCGAGCCGCGCGGCGCGTTTGGTCTTCTCGAGATCGGCACCGACGATCGGGGCAAGCTCCCCGACAAGCCGCTCGATGCGCTCGATGCGATCCCACTGCGAGCCGAGCTTCTCGTGGAAGACGATGTCCTTGAACCGCGGCAGGCGCGCTTCGAGCGGCGTCTTGAGGTCGGTCTCGTAGAAGAACTTCGCGTCGGAGAGCCGCGCGCGAATGACGCGCTCGTTGCCGGCGACGATGGCGCGTCCGCCGTCCGCCGCTTCCGTGTTGGCGACCAGAATGAACCGATTGACGAGCTTCGCCGTCTGCGGATCGCGCAGCACGAAGCATTTCTGGTTGTTGCGGATCGTGGTGCGGATCACCTCGGGCGGCATGGCGAGGAAATCCGCGTCGAACGTGCCCATCAGTACGACCGGCCATTCGACGAGGCCGGCGACCTCGGCGAGCAGGCCTTCGTCCTCGACGAGCTCGAAGCCCTGGGCGAAAGCGAGATTGCGCGCGTCGTCGAGGATCTGATGGCGGCGCCGCTCCGGATCGAGCACGACCTTGGCCTGCGCCAGCTTGGTCACGTAATCGTCGAACCGCTTGACCGTGAATTCCGCGGGCGCGAGGAAGCGATGTCCGCGCGTCGTGTTGCCGGCCGTGATGCCGTCGACGCTGAACGGCACGACGTCCGGCTCCTCGGTCTCCGGACCGAACGTCGCGAGAATCGAGTGCAGCGGCCGCACCCAGGTGAGCCGCCCTGCCCCCCAGCGCATCGACTTCGGCCACGGAAACGTGCGCACCACGACCGGCAGCATGGCGGACAGGACCTCGATCGCCGGCCGTCCCGGCTTCTCGATCAGCGCCACGTAGAAGTCGCCCTTCTTCGGGTCCTTCTCGATCTTCGCCTCGGAGATGGAGGCAAGGCCCGCCCCTTTCAGGAAGCCCTGGATCGCCCCCTCGGGCGCGCCGACCCGCGGTCCCTTGCGCTCCTCGGTGAGATCGGGCTGCTTCGCCGGAACGCCCTGGACGAACAGCGTGAGCCGGCGCGGCGTCGCGAAGGCCCGCGCGCCCTCGTAAACGAGGCCGGCATCGACCAGCCGGTCGGTCACCATTTTCTTCAGGTCGTCCGCCGCCTTCGCCTGCATGCGGGCGGGGATTTCCTCGGAAAAGAGCTCGAGCAGCAGGTCGGGCATCGGGCCGGCGACGGAGCGTCGCCCTCCTCGTGGCGCGGCAGAGCCGCATGGCGGGGTCGTTGTCGGGCGGGAGCCTTACAGAGCCGGGCCAAGCCTGTCGAGGGCGCAATCCATCCCGATTGCTGGCGTTCCCCGCACGCGCCGCAGCGCGCAGATTAAGTCTACGCAATCTGCGCGAACTTGATTGCGCGGTGCACCGCAGATGCGGGATCCGGGCTGCTTTCAGGGGCCATGGGAGCATCGTCGTGTGGCGGTCCCGCGTCTGCACCGCACAGCACTGCGCTGCGCTCGGGACATGAGGCGGAGTGTGGACTTGCTCCGCGGTGCCGATCAGGCGGCCAATCCACCGGCCTCGGTCCGCAGCCAGGCCTCGCCGCAGGCCTTCGCCAATTCGCGCACGCGCAGGATGTAGCTCTGCCGCTCGGTCACGGAGATGACGCCGCGCGCGTCGAGCAGATTGAACACGTGGCTCGCCTTGATGCACTGGTCGTAGGCGGGCAGCGCCATCAGGTGCCGGCGGCTGTCGTTTGCGCCGGACCACCCCGCCTCGAGATACTTGCGGCAGGCCGCCTCCGCCATGCGGAACTGCTCGAACAGCATCTCGGTGTCGGCGAACTCGAAGTTGTGACGCGAGTATTCCTGCTCGGCCTGCAGGAACACATCGCCGTAGGTGACCTTCTCCGCCCCCTCGCGGCCGTTGAAGTTGAGGTCGAACACGCGGTCGACCCCCTGCACGTACATGGCGAGCCGTTCGAGACCGTAGGTCAATTCGCCGGTGACGGGCGCGCATTCGAAGCCGGCCACCTGCTGGAAATAGGTGAACTGCGACACTTCCATGCCGTCGCACCAGCATTCCCAGCCCAACCCCCAGGCGCCGAGCGTCGGGCTCTCCCAGTCGTCCTCGACGAACCGGATGTCATGGACCGAGCGGTCGATGCCGATCGCATAGAGCGACTCGATGTAGAGGTCCTGGATGTCGAGCGGCGACGGCTTCAGGATCACCTGGAACTGGTAATAGTGCTGCAGCCGGTTCGGATTTTCTCCGTAGCGCCCGTCCTTCGGCCGGCGCGAGGGCTGCACATAGGCGGCGTTCCAGCGCTTGGGGCCGAGCGCGCGCAGCGTGGTGGCCGGATGAAAGGTGCCGGCGCCGACCTCCATGTCGTAGGGCTGCAGGATCACGCAGCCGCGATCGGCCCAATAGCGCTGCAGGGCGAGGATCAGCCCCTGGAACGAGCGCTCGGGACGCATGTGAGGCGGAAGATCGGCCGCAGCCATCGACGACATGGGATGAAAACCGGCGCCAGCAATTGGCGGCGGACCCTATCGGCGGGCCTGCAAGGGGTCAAGGCGAGGGGCAGGGCGAAGACTGGCGCACGATCCGGCGACGGCGTCGGTTCGCCGGAAGATCATGCGCTAATTCATGAATCAGAGCGCGACGCCGCCACGCGGCAGCGCAGCCGGCCGGCTTTATTCCGGACGATAAATGCCGGTCACCGGATCGGGCCGCAGCCGCGGCAGGCGCTGACGGTCGACCGGCTCGGCGACGTGCGACGCCCGGCATTGACGCAGATCCGCGTTCACCCGCCGCCATTCGTCGGTGAACAGCTTGGCGAGAGCCGCTGCCCCCGCCACACCGATTGTCCAGATCACCAGCGGCGAGATCGGAAACGCCATCATCTCCTCCTTGAAACTCCTCACAGGCCGTATCGAGCCCAGATTGCGCGCGCTTCGATGGCCGAGATGATGTCTTCGGCCAATCCCGGCGCGCTCCAGGTGTCACCCCCGCCGCCGACGCCCGGCAGACGGCGGCCGAGCCAGCCGCGGTCCGCCGTGACGAGCGGCATCGTCACATCCTCGCCGTAGCGTTCACGCAGAGTGGATCGCAAGTCCCCCAGCCGATCGACGAGTCCGTAGTCATGGGCTTTGGATCCCGTCCAGTACTCCCCCGAAAAGAGGGTGTTTTCAGGGCCGTCGAGCTTGCCCGCCCGACGCGCCTTCACGAGCGCGATGAAACCGTCGTGAATCTCGCGCTGGATGGTCTTCAGCCGCGCGACGTCGTCGGGATTCTCCGGCAGGAAAGGATCGAGCATCACCTTATGCTCGCCCGACGTGTAGATGCGGCGCTCGATGCCGAGCTTGCGGATCGCTCCGTCGAGTCCGAACGACGCTCCGACGACGCCGATGGAGCCGACGATCGAAGCCGGATCGCAAATGATCTCGTCGGCCGCGCAGGCGATCATGTAGCCGCCCGAGGCCGCCACGTCCTCGACGAAGGCGAGCACGGGCAGGTTCTTCTCGGCGGCGAGCTGGCGCACGCGTTTGAAGATGAGGTGCGACTGCACCGCCGAGCCGCCCGGACAGTTGATCAACAGCGCCACGGCTTTGGCCCGGCGCATCGAAAAGGCACGATCGAGCGTGCGTGCGATGCCGGCGAGCGTGAGCCCCGGCCTGAGCGGCGCCGAGAATCCGACGACGCCCGCGAGGCGCACGACGGGCACGACCGGCAGGTCGCCCCGAAAGCGGCGCGGCAAGAACGGGCGCACGGATTGGCGTGCCCGCGCCCAAAGCTGCTGGGCGTGTTCGGTCATCCGCGGATCGGCCATGACATCTTCATAATCGGCAACAAAGTGCTGCTCAAGTTACGCATTCTTCACCCCTTCGCGAGGGAGCACCAGATGGCACGCTTCCTGCTCTCATTCGGCCTGATCCTGGTTCCGCCGCCGGCCTGAAAGACTCCGCTGTGGAGACAACATGACGGTCAAACTGATTATTCTGATGGCGCTGTTCGGAGCGATCGCCTTGTCGTCGCACATCCCTGTGCCGCTCGGGGCGCGGACCGCGAAACGCGATCCCCACGGATAGCCCAGCCGCCGCGCGCCTCGAGACGCCGTGCGCGTGAGCAGGCTGCCCAAGCTGTGTGCAACGTCGTCGTGTGCAACTCGCGAGCGGCGGGATGCCGATCATACCTCCAACGGCAGCACGGCGAGATCGCGCAGCACGGCTTCCGCGAGCGTGGTCGGCCTGCCGTCCCGCTCGAGGACGCAGCCGGACAACAGTTGGAGCGGCGCACGGCTGCCCTTGACGGCACGCGCGATGATCCGGATGGCCGGCGCGCGATCCGTCCCGTGCACCGGCAGGAGAACGACCCCGCCGAAATGCGGATCGAAGCCGCGCAGCACATCCTCGATCCGATCGGCCCGGAGGATCACGGTCACGACCCCGCGTCGACGCAGCAGCCGGGCCGCCGTCGCCAGCCAGGCGGAAAGCTCGTCTCCCGCCGCCGCATGCGCGCGCCGGCGATCGGGATCCGGCGACCCGCGGTGACGCGCAAGGTCGTTGAACGGCGGATTCATCAGGACGCGATCGGCGCTTTCGGGCGCGAGACCGGCCTGGGCAAAAGCATCGGCCGGCCCCGTCACGTCGAGGGTCACCGCCCTCACCCGGTCGGCAAGCCCGTTGCGCCGGGTGTTGTCCGCCGCGAGCGCGGTGAGCGCCGGGTCGATCTCGACGAGCGTGACGGAGAGACCGGGGACGCGGGCCGCAAGCGCAAGACCCGCCGCGCCCACACCGGCGCCGAGATCGATCGCGGTCTGCCCACCTTCCGCGCCGGTTGCGGCCGCGAGCAGGATCGCGTCGTGCCCGACCCGGTGCCCACGGCGCGGCTGCAGGAGCCGCAGCCGTCCGCCGAGCACCGCGTCGTCGGTCAGATCGGCGGCCGCGAACGCGCTTTCAGGCGCCTCGTGGCTCGTCATTTGGTGTCGTTGCGAATCGATCACGGCAGGCCGGCATGCGCTTTGAGGTGGGCGGACCGCCGGAGCCGGATGGGCATCACGCCTCGGGCAGCATCTCGTGGCCGAGGCCGGCCTCCTCGAGCAAGCTGCGCGCCCGCAGGGCGAAACCATGCGCCACCATCACGCGCCGGGGCAGAACGCCAAGCGAACCCTCGAGCACGCTCATGTTCTGGTCGAGCACCAGATAGGGAATCTGGGCGCCGGAAAACAGCGCTTCGACGGCGGAGACCAGAACCGGGTTGTTGGTGCGGAGAATCTCTTGCAACGCGGGCCCTCCGTAGCGGAACGTGGCGGTGCATCCTAGCATGTTTCCCTCATGCCGACATCCGTGCTCCCGGCGCGCTTGCGGTCGTGTGCGCCGGTTCCTATTCTCCCGCGACAATTCTGGAGGACGTCGTTCGTGGCCGTCATTCTACCATTCGAAGCTCATCCGGATGCCTCGGCCGACGCGCTGGTCGCGCTGGTGGCGGCCGATATGGAGCGCGTCAACGCCACCATCCTGTCGCGGACGGGTTCGGAGGTCGTGATGATCCCCGAGGTCGCCAACCACCTCATCAGCTCGGGTGGGAAGCGGCTGCGGCCGATCCTCACTCTGGCGATGGCGCAGCTCGCGGGCTATCGCGGCGACGGCCATATCAAGCTCGCGGCCGCGGTCGAGTTCAGGCACACGGCAACGCTGCTGCACGACGACGTCGTCGACGAGAGCGAGATGCGGCGCGGACGGCTCGCCGCGCGCATGCTGTGGGGCAACGAGGCGAGCGTCCTGGTCGGCGACTTTCTGCTCGGCCAGGCGTTCAAGATGATGGTCGAGGTCGGGTCGCTGCGCGCGCTCGACATCCTGTCGTCGGCCGCCGCCGTGATCGCCGAAGGCGAGGTCATGCAGCTCGCCGCCGCCAAGAACACTGCGACCACGGAAGACGAATATCTCGCGGTGATCCGCGCCAAGACTGCCGAACTGTTCGCGGCCGCCTGCGAGGTTGGGCCGGCGATCGCCGGCCGTCCCAAGGCCGAGCACGCCGCCTGCCGCTCGTTCGGGATGAATCTCGGGATCGCCTTCCAGCTCGTCGACGACGCGCTCGATTACGGCGGCAAGACCGCAAAGCTCGGCAAGAACGTCGGCGACGATTTTCGCGAGGGCAAGATCACCCTCCCGGTCGTGCTCGCCTATCGGCGCGGGTCGGATTCGGAACGCGAGTTCTGGCGCCAAGCGCTGGAGCGCCACGAGGTGACCGACGCCGATCTCGAGCACGCGCTCGGGCTGATGACCAAGCACCGCGCCCTCGAAGACACGATCACGCGCGCCCGCCACTACGGCGCCATCGCCCGCGACGCGCTTGCCCTCTTTCCCGCCTCGCCGATGAAGCTCGCGCTCGAAGAGACGGTCGAGTTCTGTATCTCGCGCTCGCATTGAGCGGGGATTATTTTGCTTAGGGTGGCGGCGAATGCTGCGCGCCCCCTCTCCGCATCGGGGAGAGGATTGGGTGAACGAGTCAAAACTCTCGATACGCAAAAATCCCCTCACCCGGATCGCAGCCGAACTCGGGTATACCCGAGTTCGGCCACTTGATTTAACCATTGCCGAAGGCGGAAACATCCGACTTCGGCCGCGATCCGACCTCTCCTCCAGGAGAGGTGAACCGAGCGGGGCGATGCAATCGCAAGCCAACGCAGTCCAGCGGATTGTCGCTCGCGCGGCAACGAGTCTCCGCTTCAGCCCGATCCGAGCCGCGTCGCGCTCGTCCACCACGCCGGGCGGGCGTCGGCCAACTGGCCCGCGGCGGCGGCAGCCGCCTCGCGGGTCTCGAACAGCGCAAAGCAGGTCGCGCCCGATCCCGACATGCGCGCCAGCCGCACCCCCGGCAGGACGCGAAGGACATCCAGCACTTCGGCAACGGCCGGCGCGATCGCGACCGCGGCGGCTTCGAGATCGTTGCCGGCGCGCGCGACCCACTCGACTAAAACCGACCGGCTCGCTATGGCCGGCGCGGCTCCCCCCGCGACGCCGGCCGGCACGACCGGCGCACGGAGCGCGGCGAACACCTCCCGCGTCGAGACCTCCACACCGGGGTTGACGAGGAGTGCGAAGGTGTCGGGCAGATCGAGCGGCGCCGAGAGAATCTCGCCGACGCCGCGCATGACGCGCGCGCGCGGATCGAGGCAGACCGGGACATCGGCGCCGGTCGCCCGCGCCGCGTCGATCAGGCGAGGATCATTGCGCGCGATGCTGTTTACCCGCGCCAGCAGCCGCAGCGCGGCGGCCGCATCCGCCGATCCGCCGCCGAGGCCCGCCGCTACGGGGAGCCGCTTGGTCAGGCGAAACCGGCCGAGAACGAGGTTCTCCGCGCGCGCCGCCAGGGCGCGCGCCGCCTTGAGCACGAGGTTCTGATCCGGTGCCCCGGTGAAGCCGGCCGTGGGCCCCTCGACATCAAGGGACAGAGGCTCCCCTGGGAGCAGCACGAGTTCGTCGGCCGCCTCCGCGAAGGCGACCAGGCTTTCGAGCTCGTGATAGCCGTCCGGGCGCCGCCCGAGCACCCGGAGCGTGAGATTGACCTTGGCGTGCGCCCGCTCAGCGAGGTGCGCAATCGCCACGCCGGCGTGTTTCACCCACCGTTGCCCGGCTGCTTTTTCGCCCGTTCGGCGGCGGAGGCCGACGAGGACGTCTCCTCGGACAGGCCCGACTTGAGCTTGTCCTCGATCTTGGAGAGCTCGTCCGGCTCGGGCTTGAGATCGCGCGCGTGCGACCACTGGAACTTGGCCTCGAGATGGCGGCCGACCTTCCAGTAGGCATCGCCCAGGTGGTCGTTGATCGTCGGATCTTCGGGCTTGAGCTCGACGGCGCGGTCGAGCTGCTTGACCGCTTCGTCGTAGTTGCCGAGCCGGAACTCGGCCCAGCCGAGCGAGTCGACGATGTAGCCGTCATCCGGCCGCTGCTCGACGGCGCGCCGGATCATGCGCATGCCCTCGTCGAGATTGATGCCCTGGTCGACCCACGAATAGCCGAGATAGTTGAGCACGTGCGGCTGATCCGGATAGAGCTCCAGCGCCTTCTTCAGATCCGCTTCCGCCTTCGGCCACTGCTTCGAACGCTCGTAGCAGATGCCGCGGAAGTAATAGATGGTCCAGTCGGACTTCTCCGGCTTGGGATTGAGCGCGATGCCCTTGCTGTAGGCGTCGGCGCATTCCGCGAACTGCTTGCGCCCGCGCAGGATGTTGCCGAGCGCCATGATGGCTTCGAGGTCGTCGGGACGATCCTGGATCAGCTTCTCGAGATGCTGCCTCGCTTCGTCGGTGCGATCGAGGCTATCGAGATTGAGCGCCATTTGGATGTTGGCGTTGCGCTTGAGCGGCGAGTCGGCCGGGACGCGCTCGTAAATCTTGATCGCGAGCGCGGGCTTCTTCATCGACTCGTAGAGATCGGCGAGCGACAGCAGCGCCATCGGATGCTGCGGCTCGAGATAGAGCGCGAGCTGCAGATACATGATGCCGAGGTCCTCGCCGCCGCGCCGGCCGAGGGAAGCGCCGAGCCCGTACAGAACTTCCGCGGCGCCCGCCTGCGGGCTCTGCACCAGCGGCGGGATGCGCTCGCCGCGCTTGAGCTGGTCCATCGCCTGCGTGATCAGCGGATGGCGCGGAAGGACCGCGTCGAAGGCGCTGTAGATCTTGTTCGCCTGCTCCTTGCCCTCGTGTCGCGAGGCCCAGCTTCCATAAGCCTGGACCAGACGCAGCGCGGTCGAATCGAGCTTGTACGCCCGCTCGAACCGCTTGCCGGATTCCTTCTTGTTGCCGGCGAGGTCGAGGATCAGGCCGGCGTGCAGGTCCTTGAAGATCGCGTACCAATCCGGACCGCTCAGGCGATCGATGGTGTCGATCGCGCCCTTGGTATCGTTGCTGCCGACCGCAGCCCACGCGGCGAGCAGCGTCGCGGTCAGATCGGTGATCGGGCCACGGATGGACTGCGTGAGCTGCTGGCGCGCCGCGTGATACTGCTTCTGTTTCAGCGCGCGGACGCCGAGCAGCAAGCGCGCGGAGCGATCGTTCTTGTCGGCCTGCACGATCCGCTCGGCGAGTTTCACCGCACCGTCGATGTCGCCTTCGGCCACCAGAGAGAAGAACGTGCGCTCGAGCAGTTCGGGGTTCTTGGGATCGGCCCGCAGCGCCGCGCGATAATATGCGGCTGCCGCAGCGGCATCGCGTTCCGCATTGGCATGGCGGGCCGCCAGATAACTTCCCGCCGGCGACATGCGCGAGAGTTCCTGCGGCGTGGGCGCCTGCGCACCGAAGGCCGCTGGAAGCGTGAGGGTCGTCACGGCGAGCACGAGCGTCGCCGCGCAACGGAGCAGGATCGAAGATGTCACGGGTCGCTGATCTCCATCTGGCGGGTCCCGCGCCCGGGCAGCCGCCGAACTGCCGCGGAGAATGACCTTTTTGCGCAGAGCCGGCAAGGACAAGGTCGACGGCGCAAGCTGTTGTGAGCGCGATGTGGCAGCATCGTGGCCGGTCGCGACGAAATGCCCTCACATATTCGGATAATTGGGACCGCCGCCGCCCTCGGGAGCTACCCAGGTGATGTTCTCGTTCGGATCTTTGATGTCGCAGGTTTTGCAATGAACGCAGTTCTGCGCATTGATGACGAAGCGCGGCTCGCCGCCTTCCTCCACCCATTCGTAGACCCCGGCCGGGCAATAGCGCGCGGACGGACCGGCGAAGACGTCGTGCTCGGACGACCTCTGCAGCGCCGGGTCGCGGACGAGGAGATGAACCGGCTGATTTTCCTCATGGTTGGTGTTCGACAGGAACACCGATGACAGCCGGTCGAAGGTGATCGTTCCATCCGGCCGCGGATAGGCGATCGGGCTGCACCGGTTCGCCGGCTTGAGGCAGGCGCTGTCGGGCTTGCCGTGCGGGAGTGTGCCGAAAAGGGAAAACCCGAGCGTGTTCGTCCACATGTCGACCCCGGCGAGACCAATGCCGAGCAAGGTCCCGAACTTCGACCAGAGCGGCTTTGCGTTCCTGACTTTCCACAGGTCGCGGCCGATATCGGAGATCCGCCAAGCCGCCTCGTACTCGGAAAGTTCATCGTTCGCCCGGCCGTGCGCGATGGCGGCGGCGACATGCTCGGCCGCCGACATCCCGGAGAGCATCGCATTGTGCGTGCCCTTGATGCGCGGAACATTGACGAACCCGGCCGCGCAGCCGATGAGCGCGCCGCCCGGAAAGACGAGCTTCGGCACCGATTGCCAGCCGCCTTCGGTGATGGCGCGCGCCCCATAGGCAAGACGCTTGCCGCCCTCGAACGTGTCTCGCACCAGCGGATGGGTCTTGAAGCGCTGAAACTCCTCGAACGGGGCGAGGTACGGGTTTTCGTAATTGAGATGGACGACGAAACCGACCGACACGAGGTTGTCGCCGTAATGATAGAGGAACGAGCCGCCGCCGGTGCGGTCGTCGAGCGGCCAGCCGAACGTGTGCTGCACCAGGCCCTGCCGATGCTTTTCGGGGGCGACCTGCCAAAGCTCCTTGAGGCCGAGCCCGAATTTCGGCGGCTCGCGGTCGCGCGCGAGGGAGAACTCGGCGATCAGCCGCTTGGTGAGATGGCCGCGTGCGCCTTCGGCGAACAGCGTGTACTTGGCCCGAAGCTCCATCCCGCGGGTGAAGGATTCTTTGGGCGTGCCGTCGCGGGCGATCCCCATGTCGCCGGTGGCGATGCCGGTCACTTCGCCGCCGGCGCCGCGCAACACCTCGGTGGCGGCGAAGCCCGGATAGATTTCGACCCCGAGCGCCTCCGCCTTGGTGGCCAGCCAGCGGCAGACGTCGCCGAGCGAGACGATGAAGTTGCCGTGATTGCTCATGAGCGGCGGCATCATGAAATTCGGCAGGCGCAGCGCACTCGTTGGACGCAGGAGATAGAATCGGTCGTCGGTGACCGCCGTCTTGATCGGCGTATCCTCGCTGCGCCATTCGGGCAGAAGCCGGTCGAGTCCGACCGGATCGATCACCGCGCCGGAGAGGATGTGCGCGCCGACCTCGGATCCCTTCTCGACCACGACGACCGACAGATCGGGCGACAATTGCTTGAGCCGGATCGCCGCCGACAAGCCAGCCGGACCGGCGCCGACGATCACGACGTCGAATTCCATCGTCTCGCGCGCGGGCAAGTCGGCCATCGGCTTCTCCTTCGAGGCTCGCGTGCTCGACCGGTGCGCCACCACACGGCCACGGCCCTTTTTCCATGTTTGCCGGAGCGCGGCAATCGGCGGACGGGCGCGCGTGTGCTACAGGTGTCGGCATGACCCCGGATCGCATCGCCGCCCGCGAGCTCCTCGCCTTCTACGTCGAGGCGGGTGTCGACTGCCCGATCTCCGAGACGCCGGTCGATCGCTTCGCCGCGGCCGACGAACCCGAGGCGAGGCTGGCGCCCACCGAGACCGAAGCGCCGCCGCCGCAACCGTCCGCCGGCCGTCCGCCACTCGCCGGACGTCCCGCAAGCGTTCCGGCCGCTCCCGAGACCGTAGTGCCGCCTTCGGCCGAGCAGGCCGTCATGGCGGCGCGCGAGGCGGCGCGCGGCGCCGCGAGCCTCGACGAGTTGCGCACCATTTTGGATGGCTTCAGCGGCTGCGCGCTCAAAATGACCGCGAAGCAGCTCGTGTTCGCCGACGGCAATCCGGAGGCGCGGGTGATGTTCGTCGGCGAGGCGCCGGGACGCGACGAAGACCTCGAAGGCCGCCCCTTCGTCGGCCGGTCGGGCAAGCTGCTCGACCGCATGATGGCGGCGATCGGTCTCGACCGCACGTCCGCCTATATCGCCAACGTGATCCCCTGGCGCCCGCCGGGCAATCGCACGCCGACACCGCAGGAAACGCAGATCTGCCTGCCGTTCATCCGGCGGCAGATCGAGCTCGCCGATCCGGACGTGCTGGTCTGTCTGGGCGGTCCCTCGACCCAGACGCTGCTCGGCGTCACGGACGGCATCATGCGCACGCGCGGCCGCTGGTTCACCTATCAGACCGGAAAACGCGAGATTCGCGCGCTCGCGACCCTGCATCCGGCCTATCTGCTGCGCCAGCCGCTGCACAAGCGGCTCGCCTGGCGGGACTTCCTCGCCATCCGGGAGGCGCTCGGCTGACTTGAGTCTCAGCGTGCGGGTGCGTTGTCCTGCGGCCGCAAGACACCCCAACCGATGCGCAGCAGCGGCAGCCGGCCCTGCACCGGACGTTCGAAGGCGCGCGGCACCTCGGGAACGAGCTGCGGGAACCGCGCCTTGATGTCGGCCGGAGGCGTCCCGGATGTATCCGTCGTCGGCCACACGATCACCGCACCCTTGCGCGCGATGTCGTCGTCGCCGACCCAGGGCGAGCGCGCCGGATCGGCATAGAAATAGAGGCTCGGCCGCGACGCCGACGCGATCGCCACGAGTTCGGCGAGGCGCGGATCGCCGCTCACGACCGACAGCGGCTTGCCGGTGCGGCGCTCGAAGCTCTCGCTGAAAAACTGGCCGATGTCGCGCGCCGGCTGGTCGACCCGCAGTTCGACGCCGGCGATCCACGGCGCGAACACGATCGCGAGCGCCCCCACCAGCGGGGGAACCACGAGCAGCGCCGCCCAGAACAGCGCGATCAGGCGTTCCCGGTGCAGCGCGATCACGTTGCCGGCCAGCAGCACCGCGAGCAGGCCGGAGAGCACGACATGCGGGGCGGTGCCGCCGATCGGCGCGCCGAGGCGGAGCAGCGCCGCCGCCAGCGTCGCGAGAAGCGCGGGCAGCAAGGCGAAGCAATAGACGAAACGGCGCCCCAGGCGGGCCGGCGGAACGCGCACGAAGGTCGACAAGGCGTATTCCTCGTTCGTCCGCCACCAGCCGCTCGCCAAGGCGACGAGCACGAACAGGCCGATGTGGGCGATGAAGATCTGGCCCAGGAGATGTCCCCACTCACTCAGGGCCTGTCGCAATCCGGACGGGGCCGAGAGGTGCGCCAGCATCGGGGCCAATGCCCCGCCGCTGGCGTCGAGCCACATCAGGTGCGGAAACAACAGGATCACGAGGACGACGCCGGCCATCCACGGATCGAGCGTCGCCAGCATCGTCCGGCCCTGGCGGGTCGCCACCGTGAAGAAGACGACGAGCGCCAGCGCGATGAGACCCGCATAGGTGGTGAGAATGAGAAGTCCGAGATCGATCGCAAGGGCGAACCAGTAGCGCGGCCTGTCCTCGCCGACGGCACGCCAGAAGTGCAGGATCGCCAGCGACACGAGCGCAATGGCCAGCACCGAGGGCCCGAAATCGGGGGTCGAGATCGTCAGCGGGGTGAGCCCGACCAGGAGCAGCACCGCGAGCACCGCGTGATGGACCCCGACGAGCGTGCGCCCGAGCGCGAACACGGCCCAATAGGTGACGACCACGCAGACCTGCGCCAGGAGATAGACCCCGACCATGCTGCGGCCGAACAGCGTGAAGGCGAGCTCGGCCAGCCAGAACGCGAGCGGCGGACCGAAGTCGGTTCCGAGCTGAAACTCGTGCCCGATCGCCACCACCTCGGCCGCATGTCCGGGCGGCGCCGCGTAGAACAGGGAGGGCACCAGCCACCACAGGGCCGCCTGCCCGACCGTCGCCGCCCAGAACACCAGAAGCGGGCGGGAGCGCAGCAGCTCGACCGGCAGCGAGACCCGCAGCATCGCGCGGCTCTCGACGATCGAAGGCGAGAAGGTTGAAGACGCGGCGGAGAGACTCAAGCACACCTCGGCGAGGGCTGGCCCTGCATGCCGGCGGGACGGCCACCCCGCCCGATCATGCGTTGGAAGTCGGGTCCGCGCAGTCGCCGTAGGCTTCCGCGACCGGCGCGAACGATCGCCGATGATGCACCGTCGGCCCGAGCCGGACCAGCGCCTGCGCGTGCTCGGGAACGCTGTAGCCCATGTGGCGCTCGAAACCGTAGCCCGGATGGGCGACGCCGACCTGCTCCATCAGGCGGTCGCGGGTCACCTTGGCGACGATCGAGGCCGCCGCGATCGACAGGATCAGCGCATCGCCGCTGATCACCGGCTCGCACGCGCACGGCACCGCGATGCGGTCGCGGCCGTCGACGAAGACGAGGCCCGGCGCGACTGGGAGCGCCGCGACCGCACGCGCCAGCGCCCACAACGAGGCCTGGAGGATATTGTGCGTGTCGATCCGGCGCGGCGAAGCGAAAGCCACGCCGACATGCGCCGTCGCGCAAATGGCCGCGAACAGGCGCTCGCGCTTGTCGCGCGGGAGCTTCTTCGAATCGTCGATGCCGCGCGGGATCCGATCGGGATCGAGGATCACGGCGGCGGCGACCACCGGGCCGGCGAGCGGTCCCCTGCCCGCCTCGTCGCAGCCGGCGACCGGCACGATGCCCTTCTTCATGGCCGCACGCTCGCGCCGGAAGGTCGGGCGGACCTCGACCTCCTCCAGCGGCAAGCGCGGTTCCCTCACCCGACTCATGCGCCGATGGTGCGCAGCACGCGCGCGGAGTCAACGGCGGTTCCAGCCGGAGGGGAAAACTCCGGCCGAGGGCGGGACTGGAACGCGAGCTCCTCCCTGCGGATCCGCGCGGTGCCCACAATTCCGGAACACGACGACTTCCTCGCAAGTTTTGCGTTCGGTTCGAGCCGCGCGGATGTCATTGCTCTCACTCATACTCGGCCGCCGACTGGC
>CAYVBN010000218.1:0-8590 GCA_964449645.1 uncultured Hyphomicrobiales bacterium | reverse complement strand
CACCTTCGCCGGTTCGGCGGCGGCCGTTTCCTGATGCGTGCTGAAATAGAGCACCTGCAGCGAAGTCGGCAGGATCAACGGCCAGCCGTCGCGCAGGAGCTTCTTGGTGTTGGCGTTGAGATCGACCTCCTCGGCCGGCGCCGGCTTGGCTTTCGTATCCTTGCTCTTCTTGGTCGCGGCGATCGCCGGGCCGGACGCGGCGAGTAGGAATGCGAGTAGCAGTGCCCCCTTGCGCATGTGTCTCTCCCCCGTTTGCTCGTCATTGCCACGGCCTCCCAGCCGGGCGGCGCATTATGCCGCCTTGCAAGAATTTGGAAACGTTTTGCGGCACGTGCCGCGCGGGCGATCGGCGCCGCAGCATCTCCGCTGTCGGGTGCTCCAGATAGAAAACAAAACGATGTCAGCCCGTTAGGCGGCGATCTTTGCAAGGTGCCGCCACCCTGCTCCGCTGCCTGCGCCGCCCAAAAATCCCGTAATTCCCGGCCCGCTTCGATCCCCGCGAGCAGCCGCGGCGGAACCGAATCAGCAGCCGATTTGTTCTTTTCGATCCGAGGCGGATGACCGGGCCGCGTTCGCGGCTCCTGCCTCAACAGGCCGTAGCCAAGTTGTTTTGCAACTGTTTGGAGCCTCGTCAGGGGCCCGGGCCAGCGCGGGCAAAGCGATGAGCGAGAGCGGCAAACCGTCTGCGGACACCCTCGCGCGGGCTGGTGAGTACCAGCGCGTTCTCGCGGCCTTCAGTCGGGTCGCGTCGGAAGCGCTGCCGCCCGAACGGCTCATGCACCATGCGGTCGCGCAGGTCTCGAGCGTCACCCACATCAAACACGTGAAGATCATGCGTTACCGGCCGGATCACGGCGACCTCCTGCTCGTGGCCGGCGTCGGCTGGAATCCGGGCGTGGTGGGGCACGCGACCCTTGGCACGGATCATCGTTCGCCGCCGGGGCGCTCCTTGCAGACCGGCGGGCCGGTGATCATCGAAGATCTCCCGCATGACAACGAGTATCGCTACTCGGACCTGTTGCGCGAGCACAATGTCGTCTCGGTTTTGAACGTGCCGATCATGATCGACAGCCGCACCTGGGGCGTGCTCGAGGTCGACACCGAGGAGCGGCACAGGTTCGACGACTGGGACGTGGCGTTCCTGACCACGCTCGCCAACATGGTCGGTCTGACGTTGGCACGCCACGCGGCCGACGAGCGGACGATCGAAGCCGACGCCCGCGGCACGCGCGAGAAGGCGCATGCCGCGATCGCCGTCCAGGAACTGCAGCACCGGGTGAAGAACAACCTGCAACTGATCATCGCCTTCCTGACGATCAAACGACGCGAGGCGCAGGCGCCCGAAACCCAGGAGAAGCTCGGATCGGTGATCGCGCGCGTGCAGGCGATCGCCCTCGCCCACGATCAGCTCTCGGTCGGTGGCGGTCCGAGCACGGTCGATTTCCGTGAGTATCTGCACGCATTGTGCGCCAACATCGATCCGCGTCGCCCCGAAATCAAAATCGAGGTGAGTGCGGAGCCGGCCAAGCTCCCGCTCGATCGCGCCGTGCCGGCCGGCCTCGTCGTCAACGAGTGCGTGACGAATTCGATCAAATACGCCTTCGGGGAGGAAGGCGGCACCATCCGGGTGACCTTCGCGCCAAAACCCAACGTCGGCGAGGCGTGCCTGTCGATCGAAGACGACGGAAAAGGCATGCCGAGCGCGCCGACCCCGGGGCTCGGCCTCAAGCTCGTCGAGGGCTTCGCCCGTCAGCTCGGCGGCCGCGTCGAATACGAACGGCTCGAAAAGGGATTCCGCACCTTTCTGCGCTTTCCGGCGGTGTTCTGATTTGTTTGCTCGCGCCTTGCAGAACTGGGAGCACTGCCGCGCACGCGCATCACCTTTCCCACTGGGAGAGGTGAAGTCAGATTGTGGCACGACCATTTGCAGCAACGAACGAAGCACGTCCAACAGTCACCTCGCATCCGAGCATGGGCCGGAGCGTCGCAGGGTCTTCGCTACAAGCACGCGAGCGGCCGTGCTACCCTGCACAGAGCCCATTTGGGAACAGGAGGAGGCTCGCGTGAACGAGGAAGCGCTCAACACCAGCGTGCGCAAGTTTCTCAGGAAGGTCGGCGTCACCGCGCAGCGCGAGATCGAGACAGCGGTCCATCAGGCGCTCGCGGACGGGCGGCTCAAGGGCAACGAGGCGCTGCCCGCGACGGCGCGCTTCACGATCGGCGGCATCGAGCTGACGTTCGACGTCGAAGGCGCGGTGGAGCTGGAATAGCTCCGACAGCCGCGCGCCGCCTCTCCGCCCGGTGGTCGCGGGCGCCCATGCCCCGGAGGGCGCTCTTGGATTTCAGCGCCCTCGCTCCCAAATACACGGCACGTCCGAACCTCCATCCAAAGGCAGGCCCATGTCCATTCGACCCGTGAAGCGCGTCGTCGAGTCCACCCCGACGCTCGAAGGCGCCGGCGTGAAGCTGCGGCGCGCGTTCGGCTTCGGCGACACCGGCGAGTTCGATCCGTTTCTGCTGCTCGACGATTTCCGTAATGACAACCCGGACGACTACCGCGCCGGCTTTCCCTGGCATCCGCACCGCGGTAACCAGACCATCACCTCAGAGCACGCCGGCACGGTCGAGCACGGCGACAGTCTCGGCAACCGCGGCACGCTCGGCGCCGGCGACGTGCAGTGGATGACGGCCGGAAGCGGAATCCTGCATCAGGAAATGCCGCAAGGCGACACGCGCGGGCGCATGCACGGCTTCCAGCTCTGGGCGAACCTCCCCTCCCGGCTCAAGATGACGGCGCCGCGCTATCAGGACATTCCGGCCGCGGCGGTCCCGGAAGTGATCGATGACGACGGCACGCGCGTGCGCGTCGTCTGCGGCGAGTTCTGGGGCAAGCGCGGCCCGGTGGAAGGGGTCGCAGCCGACCCGCGCTATCTCGACATTTCCGTGCCGCCGGGTCGGCGCAAGGTGCTGCCGGTCGAGACCGGACGGCATGCCTTCGCCTATGTGTTCGAGGGCTCGGCGAGCTTCCGCGACGCCTCGAAGCCGTTCGGCGTCCTGACCGAGAAGGAAGGCCCGGACGGCGGCGAGACGCTCGTGCGCGAACGCACCGGCAACCGCTCGCTCGTCGTGTTCGATTCCGGCGACGAGGTGACCGTGCAGGCGGGCGAAGAAGGCGTGCGCTTCCTGCTCGTCTCAGGCAAGCCGATCGAGGAGCCCGTCGCCTGGTACGGCCCGATCGTGATGAACACGCAAGCCGAGCTGCAGCAGGCGGTCAACGAGCTGCGCAACGGGACGTTCATCAGGCGGAGATGAGCGGGGCGCCAAAGGCGCGCCCGCCCGAAACAGACACGTCGTCAGGAACGCATCAAGTCTCGCAGAGCACCCGGGAAACCCAGGAGGTGCCGATGCGTCCTGACGAACGACAGCGAACAGTCCGCCGCGGACGAGCCGGCGGACCGGAGAGCGCCGCTCACTGCGTTTGCTCCAGCAGCCAAAGCCCGCGATTTCGATCGATGAGATAGATGATGCCGCGGCTGTCGACATAGACGTCGTTGCTGCAGACACGTTGCGCACCGCTCGGCACGTCCGGCACGTAATGCGCGACCTCGGTGAGGCGGTGCGGGTTCGAAATGTCGATAATGCGCAGCCCGTTTCCGAACCAGGCGGCCGGAACCGTGGTTCCGGTGATGGTCTCCACCGGCTGATGACAACCGACCTTTCCAGGGTTTGGACGCCCCTCTACGCCATCCACCTGAAAACTCCCGACCGGCACCGGGCGTGACGGGTCCGTTATATCGACCATCCAGAGGAATGCCGCCATCTCCGGCGCCATTTTGGGGTCGAGCGGCATGACGTCCTCGTCGGCGACGATCATCCAGGAGCGTCCCGCAATGGTGAAAGGAACCGGCACGGTCGAATGGGTCGGCCAGGGATAGGGCGGGCTCCAATCGAGACCGCCGATGAACTTCGGCGCGCTCATGTCGGAGATGTCGAGGATGACGAAACCGCCTTGCCAATAGCTCACATAAAGACGGTCGCCCATGCGAATGGGATGATGGCAGCGGTGATTGCGCCCGGGCCACGTCGGAACCTCGCCGCCGGCGGTCCATTGACCAGGCATCCACCATCGCCCGACCTCGGTCGGCCGGCATGGATCTGCCAAGTCCAAGATCATGACAATGTTTCCGACATAGCCGTCCATCTCCGGTGAGATGTAGGCATACCGGCCGTCGAACGTGAACCGATGCACCCCGAGGCCGCCGCATTCCCAACGCGAGATCTCTCGCGGCCGCGTCGGATCGGCGACATCGTAGATGATCAGGCCTCCCTTGAGTCCGGCGGCCTCCGCGGCGGCACGGTTGTTGATCTCCTGGTTCACGAGCATGACGCCATTCGCGACCCGCACCTTATGCGAATGGAGCCCCTGCGCGATCGGAATCGAGGCCACGCTGCGGGGCTTTCGCGGATCGCTGACGTCCACCACGGTGGTCCCGTGGGGCGCGTCCATGTGACCGATGTAGGCGAAATTGCCGTCGACGACCACCTGGCCGCCGCCGGCGCAGTCGAAATAGGCGATCTCCGTAATACCCTCAGCGCTGATCATAATTTTCCATCACGTATGACGCTTGAAGAGCCCCTCGCTTCGCGGAGCGGGGTCATGCATTGACGATGCGGTCCCATTCGTTGGTGAGCTGCCTGCGGTTCTTCGCCAGGTAATCCCAGTCGAGATCGTGCAGGTTTGCGGCCGGCGGGACGAGCTCGGCGACGGCCGGAGGCACCGCGACGTCGACATTCGTCGGTCTCGTATTTCCGACCTTTGGCAGGAGCGCCTGCCACTGTGCGTCCAGCATGTGGTTGATGAACTGGTCGGCGAGATCGGGATGTGGCGCGTTCGCAACCTTGACCACATTGAATCCGAGGTAATATCCGCCCTCCTTCGGCGCCACGAATTTCAACTTCGGTATGTCAGGATCACGCAGCAGGTGCTGCAACTGCGCACTGTTGCAGGGCGTGGCCCACAGCTCGCCCGTCTTCAACCAACCGAAAGCGATATTGTCCTGATCCCACAGCCCCGGGCCGCTTAGTCGAATCTGGCGGATCATCTCAAGTCCGCGCTCGGGCGACTTGACGCTGCCGCCGTGCAGCCTCGCCAACGCGTCCACGGTGCACAGCGAGCTGGAATACGTCACGTTGGCCGTGGAGACGTGACCCTTGAGATCGGCGCGCAGCAGATCGCCCCACGACTCGATCGGGGTCTTGACACGCTCCGCATTGTAGAGAATCCCCCAGCAGCCATATGTGACCGGTGCGCCGAGATGGTTGCTGAAGGCGGTCTTCGGATCGACCTTGCTCAAGTTCGGAATCTTCTTCACGTCCAGAGGACTGATCAGGTCCGACCTCATCACCAGGGGCGTCGTGACATTCGTGAACACGGCGATGTCGACGGTGGGCGAGCTGCGATTTGCCTGCATCTGAGTAAGACGCGGCCCGTCATATTGACCGATGATGCGGACTTCAGCCTGCTTGAACGTATCCGCAAAGCTCTTTTTGAAGTTTGCTCCGCTGGCACCCGGCGACCACGTCGCGACAAGCTGCCCATCGGCGGCAAACGATTCCCACTTTGTCGCGAGCGCAAGCAACCCAGGGACGCCCGCGAGAACGCCCTTGCCAAAGTGCCGACGCGTGATCATTGCCACCTCCTCGCCATCATTCCGGATCCAGGCAGGTGTCTCATGCGGACCTGCCCGCCAAGTGATTAAGCCATCCGGCGCGTTGCGCTGCGAATGCGATCAGCAGGCCGATCGCGATCAGCGCGGTCGAGACCGCTGCCGTAACCGGGTCATTAACGTCGTACATGTATTTGTAGAGCGCCACGGGCAATGTGACGCGCTCGCTCTGTGTGATGAAAAGATTGAGCGTGAACTGGTCGAACGACGTAATGAACGCAAAAATCGCGCCGGCCGAAATGCCCGGCCGCAAACCTGGAAGGATAATGCGCGTGAACGTCTGAAACGGCGTCGCGCCGAGGATTTCCGACGCTTCTTCGAATTGAGATTTCAAATCATACGCGCTGGTCAACACCGACCGGAACATGAACGGAAACACGATCAGGGTGTGAGCCGCGAGAAGGCCGGCGAACGTGTCGACGGCATGAATCCGCGCATAGAAGTAGAGAAGCGCTATTCCGACGATCAAGTGAGGTATGACGAGCGGAGACAGCATGACGAATTCGATCAATGCCGCCCAGGCTTGGCGCCTGAGCTTCCTCAGCGCGAGCGCGGCCGGGATGCTGAAAGCAACCGAGATCAGCGTGGAAAGCACGGCAATGAGAAGGCTCAAAAGCGCCGGCTGGAGGAATTGATCGGTTGCGAGAGCAGCCCAGTACCAGCGCAGAGAAAATCCGCTTGGCGGAAAGATGAAATAGGATTTGTCGCTGAAGCTGAACAGCACGACGACCGCCATCGGAATCGTCATGTAGACGTATATTGCGCCGACAACGGATCCCAACAGGACCTTTGCAACGACCTTCCTCATGCCGGCGCGCTCCGGCGAGCAAGCGCGCTCTGAACGAGGAAGATCACCGCCACGATAACCAGCAAAACCATCGCCAATGCGGTGGCTCGCGGCAGGTTGAACAGGACAAGCGCGTCCGTATAGACAGCCACCGACAAGTACTTTGTCGTGGATCCCCCAAGAACGAGAGGCGTCACAAACGCGCCCAGCATCAGACTGAAAACCAGAATTGATCCGGCGATCACACCCGGCATCGAGAGCGGGAGCTGGACGCGCCAGAAGGTGCGGAGTGGCGAGGCGCCGAGGATCTCACTCGACTCGAGAAGACGCGGATCGATCGACTGGAGCGATGTCGCGATCGACAGGATCATGAACGGCAGGAAGACTTGGGTCGCCCCGATCACCATGCCGACTGCATTCCCGGTGAGCACCAACGGCGACTTGATGAGCCCGGCTCCCAGAAGCAGGGAGTTGAGAATGCCGTGACGGTCGAGAACCAGAAGCCAGCCATACGTCCGCACGATGGCGTTGATCAGGAGAGGCGCAACGATAATGAAATAGAGAACGCCACGCCAACGCGCGGAGGCGCGCGTCAGGTGGAATGCGACCGGGTAGCCAAGCACTGCGCAGAGAGCCGTGACGCATCCGGCATAGAACAAGGTGCTGCCATAGAGCGTCAGGTAGCGCTGGGAATCGAGAATCTCGGCATAATTGGCGAACGTGAGACCGGGGATCAGAGAGCCGAACTCCGCCTGATGAAGGCTGGCGTAGACCATCTCCAGAAGCGGGAATAGCAGCAGGCATGCAATCAGGAGAAAGGCCGGCAACAGCATCACGGCAAGGCCGGACGTGGCGGCGCGACGCCTGGTCTCGCGTACCCGCTTCTTCGCCGTCATTGCGACGCCTCCAAGCAGGTGCAGACATTCGCAATGCGGATTCTCGCGCGACCCGCATGGATCAGACTTCGATCCGGGACGCCGAGCTGGCGCGATTTAAGCGGATAACCACTGGCGTTGAATGAATAGAGCGTCGTACTGCCTTCGTGGACGGCCTCGACGACATCGACGTCAAACGCGTCAGGCTCATCCGGTCTTGCCATTTGCACGTTCTCAGGCCGCACAACGAGCTTGAAGGACCCTGTCGGAACGCGAGCCTGCAAACGGATCCCGCCGAGCCCCGGAATGACGGCTTCGAACGGATTGTCGGGACTTGATTGCGCCGGCACCAGCATCACGTCTCCGATAAAATCGGCGACGAACTCGTTCACCGGTCGCTGGTAGAGCTGAGTGGGCGTATCGATCTGCTCGATTCGGCCCGCCCGCATGACCGCGATCCGGTCCGAGAGCGCCAACGCCTCCTCCTGGTCGTGCGTCACGAACAGAAAGGTGGCGGCGGTCTCGGCGTGAATGCGCTTGAGCTCACTTTGCAATTGGCGACGCAGCTTCAGGTCCAGGGCACCGAGCGGCTCGTCCAGCATCAGGATCGAGGGCGCTGTCGCCAGTGCGCGCGCGAGCGCGACACGCTGCTGCTGTCCTCCGGAAAGCTGAGATGGGCGCCGGTCAGCGATCTCCGGCAAGCGAATCAGCGCCAACATTTCGGCGACGCGCGCCTCGATTTGCGCCTTCGACAGTCCCTTGATCGAAAGGCCGTAGCCGATGTTTTCGGCAACGCTCATGTGCGGAAAGAGAGAGTATTGCTGGAACACCATGCCGACGCCGCGGGTCCGCGCAGGCTCGTCGGTGACATCGCGGCCGTCGATATAAATTCGCCCCGAGGTGCAAGGTTCGACGCCTGCGATCATGCGCATCAGCGTCGTCTTTCCCGAACCGCTGCTTCCGAGCAGCGTCAGAAATTCGCCGGGCCGGATGTCGAGCGAGAGGCCGTCCACCGCCGTCATCTGAGCGTAGCGCCGGACGACGTTCTGGACCGACACTTTGGGTGGCCGGTCGGGCTTGTCCGCCGGCGAAGCTGAGCTGCGATTCCTTGCCGGGACGGGGCTCACCGGAGCGCACCCCGGCCGCGCCGCAGCTCCCTGCAGGGCGGGCAATGGCCGAGGGCGGCGCGCGCGGCGTTGCTG
>CAYVBN010000217.1:0-3894 GCA_964449645.1 uncultured Hyphomicrobiales bacterium | reverse complement strand
GTCGCTCATCGCCGGCGCGCTCGTCATGCTGGTCGCGGGCTTCGTCTGTGCGCGTCTGCTCGCCCGTCCGGACGAGGTGTGAGACACGACAGCGCCCGGCCTTGTGCGGCGGGCGAAAATTGCCCATCATGAGGACAACGGCCTGGGGTGTCGCGATACGTCGCGGCTGAGATCACACCCATCGAACCTGTCTGGGTCATGCCAGCGAAGGGAGCCGCCGAGTGAGCGCTCTTTCTTCTTCTCCCGTGAACGACCGACCGGCGATTATCATCGTCGGCGCCGGCGTGATCGGTCTTGGAATTGCGTGGCGGCTCGCGCGCCGCGGTGCGCGTGTCACCGTCTTCGACAAGGGTACGGCCGGAGCAGGCGCAAGCCATGCGGCCGCCGGCATGCTCGCGGCCTGCGCGGAAGCCGAGCCGGGCGAGGAAGCGCTGGTCGCCCTCGGACGCGAGAGCCAGGCGCGCTGGCCCGCCTTCGCGGCCGAGCTCGAAGCGGCAAGCGGCATCGATGTCGAGCTGCGCACTGAGGGGACGCTCGTTCTCGCGCTGACGGCCGACGACCAGGCGCAACTGCTTCATCAACTCGCGTTCCAGAAGGGGCTGGAGCTGCCGCTCGACTGGATCTCGGCGGCGGAGACACGCCGTCGCGAGCCGCGCCTCGCCGCCAAGCTCGCGGGCGCGATCTGGAGTCCGCAGGATCACCAGGTCGACAACCGCAAGCTCGCCGCGGCACTGCGCATCGCGGCCGAACGCGCGGGCGCCGTCATCCGCGAACAGACGGCCGTGCGGGAGATTTCCGTCACGAACGGCCGTGCGCGCGGCGTCGTGCTCGATGATGGGAGCCGTGCGGCGGCGGACGTCGTGGTGCTCGCCGCCGGCGCCTGGTCGCGCGGCATTGCCGGGCTTGCGCCGGAGCTGCGTCCGCCGGTCCGCCCGGTCAAAGGGCAGATGCTGGCGCTGCAAATGGATCCGGGGGCGCCGCTCTTGACGCACGTGATCTGGGCGCCGGGCGTCTATCTCGTGCCGCGCCGCGACGGGCGGCTGATCGTCGGCGGCACGGTCGAGGAGAAGGGATTCGATGAAACTCTGACCGCCGGCGGCGTGCTGACGTTGCTCGATGCGGCCTGGCGCGTGGTTCCGGCGATCGAAGAATTGCCGATCGCCGAGATGTGGGTCGGCCATCGGCCGGGAAGCCGCGACGATGCGCCGATCCTCGGTCCGGCGCCGGTCGACGGCCTCATCTACGCGACCGGCCATCACCGCAATGGAATCCTGCTCACCCCGGTGACGGCCGATGCCATCGCCCGGCTTGCGTTCGACGGCGAGATCGATGCAGCCATCCGGCCGTTCGGCGTCGAGCGGTTCGCACCGGCGCGGGCCGCCGCCGAATAGGAGATCCGATGACACCACCAACCGAAGAACTCATGCACGCGGTGGACCCAGCCGCTTCGATCCGGGTGAACGGAGAGAGCGAGCCGTTGAGCGTGACGAACCTTGCGGCGCTGCTCGCCGAGAAGGCGGTCGATACGGGCCAGCGCGGCCTCGCAGTCGCGGTCAACGGCACGGTCGTTCCGCGCGCCGCCTGGGCGGACACGCGGCTGCAGCCCGGCGATGCGATCGAAATCGTGCGCGCCAAGCAGGGGGGCTGACATGGCAATACAGAGCGTCCCCGCGAAATCCGATGGTCTGGTCATCGCCGGCCGCGAATTCGGCTCGCGGCTCTTTCTCGGCACGGCGGGTTATCCGAACCGCAAGCTGATGCTCGACTCGATCGCGGCAAGCGGGACCGAGATGGTGACGGCTTCGATCCGCCGCATCAGCCTGGCCGGTGACGACGAAAGCCTCGTCGATCTCCTGGGCGATCGTGTCCACTTTCTGCCGAATACGGCCGGCTGCCAGACCGCCAAGGACGCGGTGTTGACCGCCGAGCTCGCGCGCGAGGCGCTTGACACCAACTGGATCAAGCTCGAGGTGATCGGCGACCGCGAGCTGCTCTATCCCGATGTCGAGGAGCTCGTGCGCGCCACCGAAACGCTGGTCGCGAAAGGCTTCATCGTCCTTCCCTACTGCACCGAGGACCCGGTCGCGTGCCGTAAGCTCGCCGAGGTCGGCGCGGCGGCCGTTATGCCGATCGGCGCGCCGATCGGCTCCGGTCTCGGCATCTGCAACCCGCACCTGATCGAGCTCGTCTGCGCCCGCTCGCCCGTTCCGGTTGTGCTCGATGCCGGCATCGGCACGGCGTCGGACGCGGCGCTGGCGATGGAGCTCGGCTGCGCCGCCGTGCTGCTCAACACGGCCGTCTCGAAGGCCGCCGATCCGGTGCGGATGGCGGCGGCGATGCGGGCGGCTGTCGAGGGCGGGCGGCTGGCACGGCTCGCCGGGCGCATTCCCAAGCGGCCGCATGCGGAACCCTCGAGCCCGCAGTTTGGCCTCGTCGGGACGTGAGCCTCGGCAGGTGCGACTTCCGTCTCCGCCGCTGCTGCTCGTCACGGACCGCACGCAAGCGCGACGCCCGCTGGCTGACGTCGTCAGGGCGTCCATCGCGGGCGGCTGCCGCTGGATCAGCGTGCGCGAGAAGGACCTGCCGGATGGTGAGCAGATCGCCTTGGTCAACGAGCTCGCGCCGCTCGTGCGCGGCGCCGGCGGTTCGCTCCTGCTGCACGGCGCGGCGGAGCTTGCCCGCGCCTGCGCGGCCGATGGGGTGCATCTGCCGGCCGGCGCCGACGTGGCCGCCGTACGGACGCTGCTCGGACCGCAGAAGATCGTTGGGATTTCGATCCACTCCGCGGCGGAATCCGCCGCGCTCGATCCGCAGATCGTCGATTACGTGATCGCCGGGCCGGTGTTCGCGACCGAGAGCAAGCCCGGCTACGGGCCGGCGCTCGGTCCGGCCGGGGTGGCGGACATCGTCCGCAGCGCGCGGGTGCCGGTGATCGGCATCGGCGGCATCGCGGCCGCGAACGTTGACGATGTCATGAAGGCCGGCGCGGCCGGCATTGCGGTCATGGGCGGCGTGATGCGGGCGGCCGATGCAACGCGCGAGATCCGCGAACTCATCTCGGCGCTGGACGCCGCCGATCAACCCCGCCCGCGATAGGTGGCAACGCCCTGATCCGGCGCCCACACGTCGGTCGGCAGCTTTCCGGCCTGCCAGAACACGTCGATCGGCATGCCGCCGCGCGGGTGGAAATAGCCGCCGATGCGCAGCCAGCGCGGTTGTAGCAGCTTCACCAACCGCTTGCCGATCTTCACCGTACAGTCCTCGTGGAAGGCGCCGACATTGCGGAAGCTGTTGAGGTAGAGCTTGAGCGATTTCGACTCCACGAGCCATGCCTTCGGCACGTAATCGATGACGATGGTCGCGAAATCGGGCTGGCCGGTCACCGGGCACATGGTGGTGAATTCCGGAAAGGTGAAGCGCGCGACATAGCGCGTGTCCGGATGCGGGTTCGGCACGCGATCGAGCACCGCCTCCTCGGGGGAGGCGGGCAGCGGGGTCGGCCGGCCGAGCTGCAGCGAACGTTTGGCCATCGGGGTCTCCGGGCGGAAGAATGCAAATCCCGGCAGGACCTAGCGGTTTTAGCGACCGTGTGAAAGCGCGGCTTGGACCCCGGGGTCAGCACCGCATCACTTCGCGCGGTGTGCCCGGGGAACGAGGCTTGAGGATACAGCGCATCCACCAGCTCAGCCCCGTGTCCTGGATGCAGCGCCGTGCGAAGTACCGCGCTGCTGATCCGGGACCCATATTCCGGCAGCTACGATGCTCGACCCGACAAACACGGCAGAGCAACTGCCGAGTTTCGCTCCCGCCCGGAGCACCGCGACGGGTCCGCCGCGCCCCCTTTGCGGCCGTCGGGCCCATCCTGTAGAAGCCCGTCCGGAAAGCCGCAAACCT
>CAYVBN010000216.1:0-11756 GCA_964449645.1 uncultured Hyphomicrobiales bacterium | reverse complement strand
CGAGTTCCTGGAGATCGACAATCACGACCGGATGTATGTCCTGGTCGAGAACATTCCGACGACACCCAGCAAAGGTGCGGGCGCCTTCGTGGCAGCGTTCAATCCTGGCGGGCGGCTGGAGAAGATCTACGACATCCCGCTGTCCGACAACGTCGCCCTCACCCGCCGGTTCGTCACCGTGTCCTCTGACGGCGACGTGTATTTCCTGCGCATGCGCAACGGCGAGGTCGACATCATCGGGGTGGGCGCACGGAACGTCCGCCCCGACACGGTCATCGACAGCCTGCCCGGCCAGGCAAGGCCCGCGCCGGCGGAGAGCAAGAACAACTTCATTGCCGGCGTGCGCCCGCTGACGCGCCAGCAGGTCGTGCAGACCGCCTTTGCGTTCGAGGAGGTGCAGTGGAAGGTCACGCCGACCGCCTACGGGCCCGATCCTGACAAAGCCTGTTCCGGCATGCAGCGCATCCGCCGGCCCGCCTATCTGATCGGCAAGGTCGGCCAGGAAGTTCGCGGCGTGCCCTACTGCTGGGGCTGCCACGGCTCGCTGACGGCCATCGGTGAAAAGCTCGCGCACGGCGCCCTCGCCGGCAATGTCTGCACCCGCGACGACATCCGCTCGGATGCGACAGGCGTCGACTGCTCGGCCTTCGTGAGCGCCGCCTGGGGCCTGTCGCAGCATTTCACGACCGAGGCCATTCCGTCGATCACGGACCCGGTTTCCGACGTCTGGGACCTCAAGCCCGGCGACGCCTTGAACAAGCCCGGGTCGCACGTGGTCCTGTTCCTCCGCTTCACTCCGGACCGCAAGGCCGAAGTGATGGAAGCAGCCCCGATCGGCTGCCGAGGCCGCGTCTGCCGCAATGTCTATCCGTTGTCGGCGCTGCTCGAACGCGGCTTCAAACCCGTTCGCTTCCGCCCGCTCGCCAGCGACGACACCGCGCGGGTCGCGGAGGCCACCGACGGGGCCAGCAAATCCGTGAGCAACAAGAAGGACGCTGCGGCCAAATCCAAGCGGCGGCACCGTCGCCGCCGCTGAGTTTTCCTGCAAACACGAACGGGAGCACATCGACATGGCCAACCGCTTCGAACTGGTCGACGAGACTCAGCCGGACGCCATCACGCTCTGCCTGATGAAAGATGGCGAGGAGAGCGTCGGGACCGTCACCTGCCCCGCGGCCATTAGCGGCGGCCGGCTCGCCGACGACATGACGAGCGAGCGGATGCCGGCGAAAGACGCATTCCGGTCGGCGATTCGTCTCGCCAACGAGATCAAGGCTGCCATCGTGGTCCAGGATGCGAGTTCGCTGTGGCAAAAAGAGTGGGGTGAGCTCTACCGGCCGGTCGACTGACCCGGGCGTGCTGGAATTACATTGCCTGTTCTGCGCCATTGAAATTGATTGCCTTTCCGGGACCGAACCGCGCCATGCGCATGAACGACGTTCTCCGGCATTGGATCGTTGCCGCCACGGCCCTGCTGCTACCGGCGTGCGCCCAGGCAGCCGGGGCGGTGCTGCAGAGCGGCAATGGACGATCGGTGCACGCCCTGGTGATCGGGATCGACGCCTATCAGAACGTGAGACCGCTCAAGGGCGCGGCGGCCGATGCGCGCGACATCGAAGGGGCACTCCGGCAGATGGGCGTCGCGGATATCGTGACGCTGATCGATGCCCAGGCGAACCGCGACAATCTCCTCGGCGCCATCGATCAGTTGCTGCAGCGCATCCGGCCGGGCGATCTGGTCGTCTTCTCCATTGCTGGTCATGGCGCGCAAGAACCCGAGAAGGTCAAGGGCTCGCAACCCGACGGCATGGACGATGTGTTTCTTCTCGCCGGATTCGATGTGACGCCCTCCGGCTCGCGCCAGCGGGTGATCGGCCGCGAGTTCAACTTTTTCGTCAAGCAATTCGAATCGCGCGGCGCCCACGTGCTGTTCGTCGCCGACACCTGCCACGGCGGTGGCCTGGCGCGGGAGGTCGACCCGCGGGCCGCCGAACTCAGCTACCGGCAGGTGCCGCGATATACATTGATCGAGGACACGCTCAAGCCGGTCGGCGCCATGGCCGATGCCTATCTGACCCCGCTCGATTTCCACCAGACCGCTTTTCTCGCGGCGGTCGACCGCAAGACGAAATCGCCCGAGGTTCGCATCCCGGGAGTCGAGGGCTATCGCGGCGCACTGAGCTACGCCGTCGCGCGTGCTCTGACGGGCAATGCCGACGCGGATCGCGACGGCAAGACGACGCTCGAGGAGCTGTTCGCGAACGTCAGAGCCGTCGTCTATCAGCTTTCCGACCAGCGTCAGAACCCGGTGACGCTCGCCTCTCCGGACCAGAAGATCGAGTCCGATGTCGCGTTCCGCACCTATGCGCCGGTCGCACAGGCACCGACAGCTTCGCGGCTGCGCATCACCGCGGTCGACACCGAGGCTGCGCCGGTCTCCACCCAGGCGGTCCGGGTGGCGACCCTCGATCCGAAGATCGGCAACCTCGCGGGACTCGAGCCGCGCGAAATTCCGATCCAGCCCGTCCGGTCCGCGGCCGATGCGGATCTCGTCTGGGACCCGAAATCGAAAGACGTTCTCGCCAACGGCGACGTCGTCGCCTACGGCATCGACAAAAGCGACCTGCCGAGCGTGATCGACCGCGCCGCCGCCGTCCGCGGCATCAAGGCCCTGACGAGCCGGTCGCCGCAACCGGTGACCCTCGCGCCGGACGACAAGGTCCATCATGACGGCCAGAAGCTCGTCGTGAACGTCACCGGGCTGTCTGGACGCGCGCTCGTTATCTTCAATCTGGCGAGCGACGGAACCGTGCAGATGCTCTACCCGGTGCGCAACGATCCACCGTTCGTGACCACCGTGTCCTACCGGCTGCCCCTGACGGTGCGTGCGCCCTATGGCGCAGACCAGCTCGTCGCGATCACCTCCGATCAGCGCATGCTCTCGCTGGAGCAGGCGCTGGAGCAACTGAACGGCCGCCGTTCCGCACTGCAGGCCTTGCGCATGGTCGAACGCTATGTGCCGGGCGACGCGAAGATCGGCAGCGTCGGCCTCTTTACCGCGCGTTGAACAGCATGAGGCGAACGCATCCGCGCTGGCTTTCGGCAGGCATCTGGCTCGCCCTGGGTCTCGCCGGCGCGTGCGGCATGTCGGCCTCCGCCCAGACACCGGCCGAACAGAAGGGCGCCGCGCCCCAGCAGTCGTTCGTCGAGAACGATGCCGGCCTGCGGTTGGAAATGCTCCCCGCCGTAAGCGTCGCGATCGGCACGGACGTAACTTTCCGGGTGTCGGCAAAGGCGCCCGGTTATCTCATCGTGGTGAACCTCGATCCGGCCGGCAAGGTCACGCAGGTCTATCCCCGACCCGACGACGTGCTCCATGGTGACGGGCAGAGCCCTTCATCCAACCGGCTCAACCGCGGCCAGGTGATGACGATTCCGGATCCACGCAGTTCCGTCACTGGCCCCGGAATCCGCATCGCGCCGCCGGCCGGGCTCGCCGTGGCGCTCGCCATCCTGTGCGACCAGCCGGTGCAACTGCTCGACCTCCCGGACGTGCCGGCGTCCCTGGCCGGCCGGGCGGAGGCGCTCGTTTATCTCGCCGACGCCACGCGCGCCCTGCAACTCGCCTCGGCGAAGCCGAACGCCCGGCCGGCCAGACCGAAATGGTCGTTCAACGCCGAGTTCTATTTGGTAAAGCCGCCGTGAAGCACGAATCCTCGGCGCGTCGGCCGATCCGGCATCGGGGAGCCGGAATCCCGATTGGCCAAGCCTATTTGCATGCCGGAACCGGATCGCTCATTGAACCTGAACGGCGCCCAAACGACCAAATCTCAGGGCGTTGCCGCGCCGGGGCCTGGTCGGCCCTTCTGGGATCGGAACCGTGCTTTTGCTAGAGTAATGGCCAAAGGTGACTGTCGGTCCCCGGCCCGGTTGAGGAGTGCTCGATGCTGCCACGGCTCGCGACAGTGCTCGGTCTGCTAGCGGCGTTGGTCCTGGGAACGGCCGAAGCCAAGGCCGAGCGGCGCGTCGCCCTGGTGATCGGCAATGCCGCCTACGTGAACACGCCGGCGCTGCGCAATCCGCGCAACGATGCAAGCGACGTCGCGGCGGCCCTGAAGCGGCTGGACTTCGACGTCGTCCTCGGCCTCGATCTCGACCAGCAGAAATTCGCCGCCGTGATCGACCAGTTTGCGCGCCGGCTCGACGACGCCGACGTCGCCTTGTTCTACTACGCGGGGCACGGTCTCCAGATCAACAACAAGAACTATCTGGTTTCGACCGACGCACGCCTCACCAACGAGTTTCTGATTCCGTCCGAGACCATCGAGGTCGACTCCATCGTCGGCCTTATGGAGTCCAAGGTCAAAACCAACCTCGTCTTCCTCGACGCCTGCCGCAACAACCCGCTGGCAGAAGGTCTGAGAAAGAACCTGATCGCCATGAAGCGCAGCGCTTCGCTGGGCCGCGGGCTTGCCCGCATCGAGCCGGCAAGCCGCGATACGCTGATCGCCTTTTCGGCGGCCCCCGGACAGGAAGCCGCCGACGGCAGCGGCCGCAACAGCCCGTTCACCGCGGCGCTGCTCGAATATCTGCCGAAACCCAACCTGGAAGTTTCGGTGATGCTGAAGCTAGTGGCGGCGCAAGTCGGCCGCCTCACCCAGAACACGCAGCGCCCGCAGCAGCTCAGCGACATGACCCGGACATTCTACTTCGCGAACGCATCGGCCGACGGGACACCGAAATCCGACGCGCCGCCCGCGACCCTGCCCGGCCCGCAGGCACGGCGGGATGCCCTGTCCGCGCCGGACGAGCGCGAGATCGAAATCGCCTTCTGGAACTCGGCCCAGGCAGCGAACGACTGCGAGGCCATGCGCGCCTATCAGCAGCGGTTTCCGAAAGGCATCTTCATATCACTGGCGATGATTGCGGAGCAGCGCCTCTGCCAGCCGCAGCAGCGCCACGTCACCCTGCTCGAGGCAGCTCCGGGCAATGCGAATTCCGGATCGGCTCTGCCTTCCTCTCCACCTCCTTCCGCGCGGCCGGCTGCTGCAACGACTGCCCAGCCGCCGGCAGCCGAGCGCCCTGTCCCGATGCTGCAGCCCGCGTCACCGCAGCAGCAGCCGTCGCTTGTCGCTCCCTCTCTGACGCCCCAGCCGCCCAATCAGCAGACCGTCTTCGTCAATCCAGGCCTTGCCGCGCCGTCGACCGAGTCACGGCCCGGCCAGCAGGCGTTCCGGGACTGCGAGCAGTGTCCCGAAATGGTGCGGATTCCCGCCGGCGCCTTCGACATGGGCAGCACAGACGATCCGACCGAAGGCCCGGTCCATCGGGTGACGGTCAAGGCGTTCTCGATCGGCCGCTATCCGGTGAAGATCGGCGAATGGAAGTCCTGCGTTGCCGCCGGCGCCTGTCACTATCAGCCGCAAGGGGACGATGATCTGCCCGTCTACAACATCAGTTGGGACGACGCGCAGGAATACGTCTCCTGGCTTTCGAGCCGGACCGGAGCTCGCTATCGCCTCCCGACCGAAGCCGAATGGGAATATGCCGCGCGCGGGCGCAGCACGACCAAGTACTGGTGGGGCAATCAACTCGTTCCCGGCAAGGCCGCCTGCAAAGGATGCGGCAGCCAATACGCCGGCGCACGGCCCATGAAGGTCGGCCTGTTCGCGGCGAACGGCTTCGGCCTGTTCGACATGACCGGCAGCATCGACCAATGGGTCGCCGATTGCTGGAATCGCAACTACACCGGCGCGCCGCGCGACGGCTCCGCCTGGCAAAAGGCCAATTGCCGGCAGCACGTTCTGCGCGGCGGCTCGTGGAAGAACGACGTCAGCTATTCGCGGACGTCGAGCCGGAACAACTACGATACCGACATTCGCTACCCGACCCACGGCCTGCGCGTCGTCCGCGCCGGCGAGGACTGATGGTCCAGAGTTTCAAGCAGCGAGGGATTTCCATGCCGAAGATAACGAGGCGCACCGTGCTCGGCGCTGCGCTGATGATGCCGACGCTCGCGTTCGCGCAAAGCTCGCATGCTCCGTCCGATGCCAAGGTCTACATCATTTGGCCGCACGATGGCGACCGCGTGAAGTCGCCGTTCTGGTGCCGCTTCGGCCTGCGCAACATGGGGCTCGCACCCGCCGGCACGCGGATGCCGAATACCGGACACCATCATCTTCTGATCGACGTGGACGAACCACTCAAGGCCGGAGAGATCATTCCTTCGGACCGCCAGCACATGCATTTTGGCACGGGCCAGAGCGAGGCCAATCTCGACCTGCCGCCGGGCCAGCACACGCTTCAACTCGTGATGGGCGACGCCGAGCATCGGATCTTCGACCCCCCGCTCGTCTCCAAGAAGATCACGATCACGGTCTACTGACGCGCGTATTCCCGTCGAACCGAGCCGACAAGAGAGCCGGCTCTCGACAGGAATGGACGCTCATTCATTCCGAATGGAAGCTGCAGATGGCCTTCAAATCGGCTCGACTTTGTTCAACCTCGAGAGCGCCCCATGCCTCCTCCCAAAACCTCCCCGCTCATTTTCGTGAATACCGACAACAGCAACCCGCACGACAAGCTGTTCCAAGGCGTGAAGGCCGGTGCGAAGGCCGAAGGGCTGATGCAGAAAACGCTCACCAAGATCATCGAGGGCAGCGACGGATTCACGACCAAGAAATCCGACGGCGCCAAGGGATTCACGATCCGGCTGACGGTTTCGGCCGTGAACGTCGGCGAGCGCCAGGTCAAATGCACGATGACGGGCTCGATCGAATACTATCCGCCGCAAGCAACCAAGAGCCGCGGCAAGGGCAGCGAGATGCTCAGCACCGGAATGACGAGCAGCGCCGCCGCGGACGGAACCTCCGAGAGTGCAATTCTGGATTGCATCGAGGCGACCACCGAGGCTCTGACGAACAAGAGCATCCCGGTCATGAAGTCCGCCTATAACCAGCGATACGGGAATTGACGAACGGACACCGCGGTGACGCGGGTCTGGCCGCGTCGCAAGATCCACGTTGGCTCCGAAGACCTAAGCGATATCGTGCACTTCACATTCCGCGAGAGTAACGTCCGCGGCCACGGCGACACTGCGCACGGGACCAGATAGCCGCGCCGCGCGGCGGCCAGATCGAGTCCGCGCGTGAGGCGTGTGGAATTCCGGCTGAGGCTATTCGAACATCCTGTCCGCCACGGCAAATTCCGGAACAGGACGGGGCAGCCTTTCGCCTCCGGGCTCGATCGAAACGACCGAACCTCCGCTTGCCGGAAGGCGATCCGCGCGCGCCGCATATCGCCCGATCCTGCGAGATGACCGACGCGGCATAATCAACGCGGGTTGCCCGTGGCGCGGCCATTCCCACCGTCATCTGATGCCGTATCCCCTCGTGGAGGCGGCGCGGCCAACAAGACGGTTTCTGATCCGAATCGAAATCCGGCGGAACTAACCCGCCCGCGGTCGAGTTACGTAAACTCTAAGTTCCTGATCTGTGGGGCGGTCGTCCGGACGCATGGATGGGGATCTTCGAGCCGAAAGCCAACCTCTTCGTTAACACGGCGCTCATCAGCGCGGTGGCCGCAGGCGCATTCCTGCTTCTGGCGGTCTGGGTCGTTCCGGTGGTGGGCTACAACACCGAGGAGCGCTATGCGCCGAACCAGCCGATCCCTTTCAGCCACAAGCATCACGTCAGCGGGCTCGGACTCGACTGTCGGTACTGTCATACGACGGTCGAGAAATCGGCGAGTGCCGGAATGCCCTCGACGGCGACCTGCATGACCTGCCACTCCCAGATCTGGACCAACGCCGCCATGCTCGCACCGGACCGCCAGAGTCTGGCGGAGAACAAGCCGATCCGTTGGACGCGCGTCTACACGCTGCCGGACTACGTCTTCTTCGATCACAGCATTCACGTTGCGAAAGGCGTCGGCTGCACCGAGTGCCACGGGCCGATTGGCGACATGCCGCTGACCTGGAAGGCGCAGACGCTCTACATGAGCTGGTGCCTGTCGTGTCACCGCGACCCTGCACCGCACCTGCGTCCCAAGGACGACGTGTTCAACCCCAATTGGCACCGCAATTCTTCGACGCCGTCGGGCGAGGCCCTCATGGCGGCATATCGAATCCATCCGGAGACATTGTCCGACTGCGGGATCTGTCATCGCTGATGCAGCAGGCGCGTACATACTGGCGTAGCTTGGAAGAACTGGCCGACACGCCGGAGTTCGCCGCGATCGTGGCGCGCGAGGCGCCGCGTTTCCGCGAGATCGTCAATGCTTTCGATCGTCGGCGGTTTCTGCAGCTCATGGCGGCCTCGATGGCTCTCGGCGGCCTGTCGTCCTGCGGACCGGAAGCCAGCCCACGCCAACTCCTGCCTTTTGTCGAGCAACCGGAAAACATGGTTCCGGGGCGCAATCGTTATTACGCGAGCGCGATCACTCAGGATGGCTACGCAACCGGCGTTCTCGTCACGCACCAGACGGGCCGGCCGATCAAGGTCGAGGGCAATCCGGATCATCCGGCAAGCCTCGGTGCGGCCAGCGCCATCATGCAGGCAAGCATTCTCGGACTCTACGACCCGCGCCGCGCGCAGACGATCGTCGGCAATGGGCACATTGCGGCGTGGGAAGGCTTCGTCGGCGCGCTGCACGATCGCCGCGAGGCGTTGCTGGTGCGCAAGGGCGACGGACTGCGCATTCTGACCGGCGCGCTCACCTCGCCCTCGCTCACGGCGCAGATCGCCAACATCCAGAAACAGTTTCCTGCGATGCGCTGGCATCAATGGGAGCCGCTCAATCGCGACGCCGAACTGGGCGCCGCCGTGACCAGCTTCGGGAGGCCGGCCGAGCGGATATACGACCTGAGCAAAGCCGAGAGACTCTTCGCGGTCGAAAGCGATCTCCTCTCCGCCGCCCCCGGTCATCTGGCCTACGCGCGACATTTCGCGGCCGCGCGGCGCCCGGCCGAGACCCACGGCACCATGAGCCGCGTCTATGCGATCGAGAGCACCCCGACCCTGCTGGGCGCCAAGGCCGACCATCGGCTCGCCATGCGGCCTGACGACATTGCCCGGTCGCTGCGCTACCTCGCCGGGCTGCTCGGCGCCGGTCCGGCAGAATGGTCCCAACAGGAGACCGTACACGCGTCGTGGCTGAAGGCTGCAGCAGACGATCTGGCCGGCCACAAAGGCCGCGCGCTGGTCCATGCCGGGCGTGAGCAGCCGGCCGACGTCCATCTGTTGGCCGACGCCATCAACGAAGCGCTCGGCGCGTTCGGAACGTGTGTGCGGCTGATTGCTCCGGTCGATGCGAGCGCCGGCGCGAAGCGCCAGTCCATCATCGAACTCGCCGAGGACATGGCGGCCCGGAAGGTGGATACGCTGCTCATCCTCGGCCCGAACCCGGTCTACGACGCGCCCGCCGATCTCGACTTCGCGGCGCGGTTGCGTCAGGTCCCGTTCTCGATTTGCCTCTCGCTCTACGACGACGAGACGGCGCAGGCCTGCGCCTGGCGGGTTCCCGCCACGCACGAATATGAAGCCTGGGGCGACGCGCGCGCTTTCGACGGCACCGTGACGATTCAGCAGCCTCAGGCGCGCCCCCTTTACAGCGGCCGTTCCCCACAACAGATCCTGGCGCTCCTGCTTGGCGGCGACACGCAGGATGACTACACGCCGGTGCGCGACTATTGGCGCGAGCGTGCGCAGCAGGAGAACCGCGGCGACTTCGACGCCTTCTGGCACGAGTCGCTTCGGGTCGGCATCGTCCCGGACACGGCTGAAGCGCCGATAGAGGTCACGTTCCGCAACAGCATCGCGACCGAGGCTCCTCCGGGCGCAACGCCTGCCGCAAGCGGCCTGCAGGCGCTGTTCCGCGCCGACGAAGGGACTTGGGACGGCCGCCACGCCGACAACGGCTGGCTCCTGGAGATGCCGCGTGCATTTACGCGCCTGACTTGGGACAACGCCGCGCTCATCGCGCCGGATACCGCGAAACGCTTTGGCCTCAAGACGGAAGACGTCGTCGAGATCGTTGTCGGACAGACAAGGCTGAAAGCGCCGGTCTTCGTGCTGCCGGGCCAGGTACCCGATTGCGTCACCCTGCCGCTCGGCTGGGGCCGCACCGCGGGCGGCCTCGGTACCGGCGTCGGGTTCGACGCTTATCGGGCGCGCCGGTCGGACGCGCTCTGGACGGCCGGCATCACCTCTCTCACCAAGGCTGGAGAGACCTATCGTCTGGCGACGACGCAGAGCCAGGACCGCGTTCTCGGACGCGACCTCATCTACGAGGCGACGCTCGATCAATTCAACGAGGATCCTCAGGCTATCGTGCAGAGGACCGCACCGCAGTCGCTTTATCCCGATTTCACGTATCCGGATCGCGCCTGGGCGATGTCGATCGACCTCAATTCCTGCATCGGCTGCCAAGCCTGCACCATCGCCTGCCAGGCCGAGAACAACGTCCCGATCGTCGGGAAGGACCAGGTCCTCGACGGCCGCGTCATGCACTGGCTGCGCATCGACCGTTACTATTCAGGTCCCGCCGACGCACCCGCCGTCACGTTCGAGCCCATCCCCTGCATGCATTGCGAGAACGCCCCGTGCGAGGTGGTCTGCCCGGTGCACGCGACCGTGCACGACCGCGAAGGCCTCAATCTGATGGTCTACAACCGCTGCGTCGGCACGCGATTTTGCTCCAACAACTGTCCCTACAAGGTGCGTCGCTTCAATTTCTATCGCTACGCCTACGCGAGCGAGCGCCCCCCTGCATCCTGGAATCCGCAGGTGTCGGTTCGCGACCGCGGCGTCATGGAAAAATGCACCTACTGCATTCAACGGATCCGGACGACGCAGATCGACGCCGAACGCGACAACCGGAAGATTCGCGACGGCGAGATCGTCACGGCGTGCCAGCAGAGCTGTCCCACGCAGGCCATCGTCTTCGGCGACCGGAACGATCCGGACAGCGCCGTCGCCAAGCGCAAGGCGATGCCCATCGACTACGTGCTGCTCGAATCTCTGAACACGCGTCCGCGCACCAGCTACAGCGCCCAGATCCGCAACCCCAACCCTGCGATCGAGAACGAGCAGTCATGATTCACTGAGGGCAACGCGATGACGATGGCCCTGCCCCACGAACTGCCGAGCGAGGCGCCGATCGTGGCCCCCGAGGTCACGTCGACCTCGCTCAGCCATGACGTAAGCGACCGCGTGCTGATAGATCGCGCGCCGCTGTGGTGGCGGGTTGGCTTCGGAATCTCCTTCGCGCTGTTCATCGTCCTCGTCGTTCAGGTCGCTTGGCTGTTCAACTTCGGCATCGGCGTCTGGGGAGTCCGGATCCCCGTCGCCTGGGGGTTCGCCATCGCCGAATATGTCTGGTGGATCGCGCTCGCGAGCGGCGGGACGATCGTGTCAGCTCTGTTTTTCCTCACCCGCTCGCCATGGCGCTCGGCGACCAACCGGATTGCCGAAAGCATGCTGCTGTCGGCGGTGCCGTGCGCCGGCCTGATGCCGATCCTGCATCTCGGCCGCCCCGGCCTGTTCTATTGGCTATTCCCTTATTCCAACGTCATGGGCGTGTGGCCGCAGGCGCGCAGCCCCCTCTGGTGGGACTTCGTCTGCCTGATCTGCTACATCCTGATGTCGCTCATCTACTATTACGTCGGGATATTGCCGGATCTCGCGACCGTGCGCGATCTCGCGGGGAGCCGTTCAAAGCAGATCTTCTACGGAATTCTGGCGCTGGGCTGGAAAGGC
>CAYVBN010000215.1:0-5941 GCA_964449645.1 uncultured Hyphomicrobiales bacterium | reverse complement strand
ATGTACTCGGCCATGGCGGCTTCCTGGCCGGTCGGGCTCGAAATGTTCACCATGTCCATGAGCGTGTCGCGAATGGCTTCGGCTGAAATGTGCTCGGCGGCTCTGGCAAACTCGGGATGCTTCATTCTCTGTTCTCTCGACCTTTGGAGGGCAGACTTTCGGTTGTGGTCCGGCAACGCCGCATTTGTCCGTCGCGCATCGGTTCGGTGTGTGGGGGGGCGTGGATCAGCGCTCCTTCGCCGCAAGGCGGCCGGCGGGATGCCGCGCATCGCCGCGCTTGTTCTGACGGCGCACATAGGTGATCGCGGCCTGCGGGCGGTCGAGCTTTACCCTCAGGGCTGCGATAAGGGCGTCGTCCGCATCGACCACCACGTGGCCTGACTTGCCCTGCTCGTTGAGGCCGACTGCAAAACGCAATGTGCCCTCCCTCGCCGTCGGACCTGCGGCGCACCGGCCCGCAGGCGTGCCGTCGCGATCACGCGGCCGCCGATGCTGTCGGGCGCCGACGGCCCAAGTCAACCCGCCATTTGGCCGCGTGCGCTCCGCAAAGCGGATGCGCTGCACGCGCCACGTTCAGTGACCCCCCGATGCTGCCCAAGGCATGAGCAGCCGCTCGGCGAGCGCAACGGCGGCGAACAGCGCGATGCCCAGAATGCTCAGCCATACGAGCGCCGCCCAGGCCAGCGGGCCTTCGAGCTGCGAATTGGCGGTCAGCAGCAGGTTCCCGAGCCCGTTGACGGAGCCGACGAATTCGCCAATGACCGCGCCGATGACCGCGAGCGTGATCGCCACCTTGGCGCCGGAAAAGATGAACGCCAGCGCGGCCGGGAACTGGACCTTCAAAAAGATCTGCAGGGGTGAGGCCCGCAGCGCCCGCGCCAGCTCGAGCAGGCCGGCCGGGGTCGCGCGCAGGCCCGTCGCGGTATCGACCACGATGGGAAAGAACGCGACCAGGAAGGCGATCACGAGCTTCGATTCCATGCCCAGGCCAAACCACACGAGAATGATCGGCGCGACCGCCACCTTGGGGACGGATTGGGTCGCGATCAGAATGGGGTAGAGGGTCAAATTGAGAATGCGCGAGTTGGCGACGCAAACCGCCATCGGAATGCCGAGCACCAGCGCAAGAGCGAATCCATAAACGCTCTCGAGCAGGGTCGGCCACGTCTCCCGCAGCAGCAGGTCATAACGCTGCACCGAGACGAGGAAGATGTCGACCGGGCTCGGCAGGACGATGCGGCTGACGGCGAAATAGGACGTGTAGGCCTGCCACAACAGGACAATGACCACGATCCCCATCAGCGGGTAGACGAAACGTTGCGGGGATCGGATCTTCATCGGGTGATCCCCAGCGCGCGGCTCGCGCGGTGCTCGAGCTGCGTGAACTCCGGTGAATAACGCACGGCCGCATCCCGCGGATAGGCGAGGGGCACCTCGATGTAGTCGGCGATCACGGCCGGCCGCTTGCTGAAAACGACCACCACGTCCGACAGATAGATCGCCTCGCTGATGCTGTGCGTGACGAACATCACGGTCGCCTTCGTCTTGGCGCGGATGTCCAGCAGCAGCTCCTGCATCTCCATGCGGGTGAGCTCATCGAGCGCGCCGAACGGCTCGTCCATCAGCAGGAGGTGAGGGCGATGAATGAGCGCGCGACACAGGGCGACCCGCTGCTGCATCCCGCCGGAGAGCTGTGCCGGATAGGAGTTCTCGAAGCCCGCCAGCCCGACGGTCGCCAGCAGTTCCCGCGCACGCTCACGGGCGCGCGCGTCGTTTTCCCGGCGGATCTCCATCGGAAACAGAACGTTCTTGAGAACCGTCCGCCACGGCATCAGGTTCGCCTGCTGGAAAGCGATGCCGAAATCGGCGTGCGGCTCGACCACCTCCTGGCCGTTGATCTCAATCGTTCCGCTGGTCGCCCGGATCAGGCCGGCGACGATCTTGAGAAAGGTCGTCTTGCCGCAGCCGCTGGGGCCGAGCAGGCTGACGAGGCTGCCGCGCGCGAGGTCGAAGGAAATATCCTCGATGGCGACGAGTTCCTCCTGACCGGGGAGGCGAAACGATTGTCGGACGTGCTTGAAATGGCCCAGCCAGTCGCCGGCGGTCGCCGTCGAAGGCCGCCCGGCAGGATCCAACCGACTTTGCATGCGGTCCCGTCGTGCCGGCTCAGGGCTTGATCGCGGGCGAGGGCAGATAGCCGGTCGCGTAGAGATCGGTCGCGGCCGGCGGCTTCCCGCTGATCCCGATGTACTTCACCACGAAGTCGAGATTGGATTTCATCTTGGCCGGGTCGAACCAGCCGAGACCGTTTTCCTTCACGGCGGGTGTCACGGCGAGATCGCTCACGATCTTGATCTCGGCGACACTGGTCTCGGGCTTGAGGCTCGGAACGAACTTGATCTGGTCCTGGGCGGCCTTTTCGGGATTGCGGATGGCGAACTGCCACCCTTTGAGCGACGCGCGAACGAAACGCTTCATCACGTCGGAATTCTTGGCGAGATAGTCCTCGGAAGCGACGACCCCGTTCGAATAGAGATCGAGGCCGTGATCGGCGAGGAGGAAGGTCCGCAGCTCGGCCTTCGCGTCCTTGGCGCCGGCCTCGAGCCCCGGTTTCGACATGACGAAGAACTCGATCGCCGGCACCTGACCGGACAGGAGGGCGCTCGCGCGCGCCGGCGGCGCCACGTTGGTGATCGTCAGCTTGTTCGGATCGAGACCGTGCTGGGCAATGAAGCCCTGGATGATCTTCGGCGTGAAGCTGCCGGCGCCGCTGCCGAGCGTCAGGCCTTCAAGCTGCTTTGCCTGCGTGACGTTCGCCCCGGTGCTCAGGCTGAAGATGGCGTAGGGCGCCTTCGCGTAATTCACCGCCACCATCTTGATCTTCGAGCCGTTGGCGCGCGCCAGGATCAGGCTCGGGACGTCGGTGAAGCCGATCTGCGCGGTGCCGGCCTCGACGGCTTGAATTGTCTGTGCGGTGCCTTGCGAGGGAATGATCGAGACGTCGAGGCCCTCGTCCCTGAAGTAGCCTTCGGCGATCGCCGCGTACCAGGGCGCGTGCCGGCCGAGCGGGATGAAATCGAGCGAAAACGTCAGCTTGGTGAGCGGCTTCTCCTGCGCGGCGGCCGGTGCGGCGAGCGATCCCAAGAGGAGAATGCACGAGGCGATGCGGTTCACTGCACTGCTCGACCTACGCATGCAAATGTCCCTTCTGGTGCGCCGCGCGGCGGCGGCATGGCGGCCCGGCAAGCGGATCGTGCCCCTGGCTGCATGCAGCGTCAACAGATTATCGAAAATCCCTTGATTGTCGACAAGCTCTCGGCTAGTCGGAAATGAAGATCTCCGCACGGTCAAAGGAGCGGCATGCCGGCGCAACATCTCGGCGAAGTCGAGGCGCAGCAGACCCTGAATGCCAGGGTTCTGGCGCAGCTTCGGGCCGACATCGTCACGTGCCGGCTGATGCCCGACGAGCGCCTGCCGCTCGAGACGTTGCGCCGGAAATACCAGGTCGGCAGCAGCCCGATCCGCGAGGCGCTGATGCGGCTCGAGGCCGAGGGGCTCGTGCGCCTCGAGCAGAACAAGGGCTTCCGCGTGAGCGCCGCCTCGCACGAGAGCCTGCTCGATCTCATGCGGGCGCGCGTCGAGATCGAGAACACGGTGCTGCGCTGGTCGATCGAACGGGGCGGGATCGAGTGGGAAGCCGATGTCCTCGGCGCGTTTCATCGCCTGTCGCGCCACAGCAAGAACGATCCGGCGCATGCGGGTGAGATCAATCCGGCGTGGAGCCGGGCGCACCGCGCGTTTCATGCCGCGCTGGTCGCGTCCTGCGGGTCGCCGACGCTGCTCTCCATCCGCGAAAGCCTGTTCGAGAAGGCGGAGCGGTACGTCGCGCTCTCGATCGTATCGAAGGCTCCACCGCGCAACGACGTGGCCGAGCACGAGCAGATCATGCGGGCGGCGCTCGCGCGCGACGCCGAGCGCGCGTTAAAGCTCAATCGTCAACACATCGAGCGCACGGCGGAGAAGGTCGCGAGGGCGATGGAAAATGCTGCCACGCGCGCGCCGGTGCAGATCAACGGGAAACGGCGACAACGTGCGGCCGGCGGTTGACGGCCGATCAGCCCCGTTTCGCGTATCGAGTATTTGCCCTCATGTCGACCGCATCGTCCATCCCGGTTCCGGCGGCCAGCCTTGCAGCGCTGGTGGGGCGGATTTTCGCTGCGTCGGGGGTCCCGGATAAATCGGCGAAGGCGGTCGCCGAGGCCCTGGTCGAGGCCGATCTCGAAGGGATCGCGTCGCATGGCGTCATGCTGGTCGACATGTATGTCGACCGGCTGCGGCAGGGATCGGTGTCACCCGACGCGCAATGCGTGGTCGTTTCCGATCGCGACAGCACCGTGGTCCTCGATGCGGCGAACACGCTCGGGCAGGTGAGCGCCGATCAGGCGACGGAGTTCGCCATCGGGCGTGCGCGGCGTTTCGGCGCCGGTGTCGTCGCCGTCCGGCATGCCTTTCACTTCGGCGCCGCGCGGCGCTATGCGGTGGCTGCGGCGAATGCTGGATGCGTGGGCATCGCCATGTGCAATACCCGGCCACTCATGCCGGCGCCGGGCGGGGCAGAGCGCGTGGTCGGCAACAATCCGATCGCCGTCGCGGTGCCGACCGAGGGTCCCATTCCGCTCGTGCTCGACATGGCGACGAGCGAAGCCGCCATGGGCAAGATCCGCATGGCGCAGAAGGCCGGTAATGCGATTCCCGCGACCTGGGCGGTGCGCGAGGACGGGACGCCGACGACTGATCCGGCCGAGGCGATCGCCGGCATGCTGCTGCCCTCCGCCGGCCCGAAGGGCTTCGGTCTCGCCCTGATGATCGATTTGATGTGCGGCCTTCTCTCGGGCGGCGCCATCGGCGACGAGGTGCGGCCGCTCTACGGCAGCCTGTCGACCCCCTACGACTGTTCGCATCTCTTCATCGCCATCGACGTTGCACATTTCGGCGATGTCGCCGCATTCCGTGCGCGCGCCGCGGCTGCCGCCGAGCGCATCCGCGCCGGCCGGCGCGCGCCAGGTGTCTCTCAGCTTTTCACGCCCGGCGAGCCCGAATGGCGCCGGCGCGAACGCTCGGCCGGAACGGTCGAGCTTCAACCGGCCGTCGCCGCGATGCTGACGAAGCTCGCCGGCGAGCTCGGAGTTTCTCCGAGTCCGCTTGCCGGATCGACACAACCGGAAGGAACAGACCATGCCAAAGCGTGAAGTCACGAGCGATTCGATCCGCCGGCCGATGGGCGTCTTTTCGCAGGCGACGATGGTGGAGGCGAGCGGACGGCTGGTCTTCATCTCCGGAATGACGGCGCGCCGCCCCGACGGCACCATCGCGGGCGTCGGCGACATCACTGTGCAGACCCGGCAGGTCTGCGAGAACATCAAGGCGGCCGTCGAAGCGGCCGGCGGCACGCTCGACGACGTGTGTCGCGTGGACGTCTTCGTGCGCAACATCGAGCATTTCGACGCCATCCACAAAGTGCGGAGCGAATATTTCAAGCCGCCGCTGCCGGCCTCCACGATGGTGGAGGTCACCAAGATGGTCTCGCCGGATTATCTGATCGAGATCAACGCGATCGCGGTCATTGCGAAGTGACCGGTTCATCCGAGGATGGGTTCAATGGCTGATCCGTTCGGACTGAAAGCCGCCGCCGAGCGCGGCATCACGCTGGGCGAGGTCGGCCACCGGCTGCTGTTCGAGAACGAGCACGTCCGGGTCTGGGAGGTTCGTCTCGATCCGGGCGAGAGCATCCATTTCCACATCCACTATCATCCCTACCTCGTGGTCTCGCTCGGCGGCGGCGAGAACGAGGTGGAGACGATCTTCGGCGACAAATTTCCCACGCAGGAGCCGCTCGGCGCGACCGTGTTCATCGACCAGATGCGCCCGGTGCACCGGCTGA
>CAYVBN010000214.1:0-1575 GCA_964449645.1 uncultured Hyphomicrobiales bacterium | reverse complement strand
TTTCTCGCGTCGCTCGAAAGTCGACCTCTCCCCACCGGGGTGAGGTCGGGCCGAGGTGGGCGCAATCTCCGACCGAGTGCAGCCATCGGTGTTGCTCGGTTTGCTCACTTCATCACCTCTCCCCGGTGGGGAGAGGTCGGGCCCGGCGCAGCCGGGACCGGGTGAGGGGGGCCGGCGCTTACGAATTTTCGAGAGCGCCGCTGATCATTTCGAGCACGCCCGCTAAATTGTCGTACACATCCACATTGGTCACGCGGACAACGTGGAATCCGAGCGACACAAGAACGCGTGTGCGTGCGGCGTCCGATGCGATCTCTTCTTCGGTTCCATGCGTCGCACCGTCGACCTCGACGATGAGCTTCCCATCAAGGCTGACGAAATCGACCACATATCGATCGATCGGGTGCTGGCGGCGGAATTTCCAGCGCGCGAGCCTGCGATTGCGCAAGGCGGACCACAGCCGTGCTTCGGCGCTTGTTTGCGATGCGCGGAGCTTTCGAGCTCTCTGTTTGAACCGCTCCATCCCCCTCACCCGGTTCGCAGCCGACCTCGGGTATACCCGAGTTCGGCCATTCAATATTTTTGCCGAAGTCGGAAATATCCAACTTCGGCTGCCCGCCGACCTTTCCCCAACGGGGAGAGGTGAAGGCGCTGCCAGTCCCTCGATCCGCTTTTTCCCAATCGGAAGAGGTGAAGCTTCCGCCAGTCTCTCGGTTCACTTCTTCCCAACGAGAAGAGGTGAAGGCCGAGGTGCCCGGTATAACAGAAGCGGTTTCGCGCCATGACCACGCGCATCGATCGGCGCTTTGCGGCGCTGCGGGAGGAGGGCCGGGCCGCGCTGGTGACGTTCCTCACCGCCGGCGATCCCGACGCGGAGACCTCGCGCGCGATTCTCGACGCATTGCCGGCGGCTGGAGCCGACGTGATCGAACTCGGCATGCCGTTCACCGATCCGATGGCCGACGGGCCGGCGATCCAGGCGTCCTCGCAGCGCGCGTTGAAAGCCGGACAGACGCTGAAGAAGACGCTCGCGATGGTGCGCGCGTTCCGTGTGGGCGACGACGCCACGCCGATCGTGCTGATGGGCTACTACAACCCGATCTACGTCTACGGGGTCGAGCGCTTTCTGGTCGACGCGAAAGCGGCCGGCGTCGACGGCCTGATCGTCGTCGATCTTCCGCCCGAGGAAGACGAGGAGCTCTGCCTGCCGGCGTTGCACGCCGGCCTGAATTTCATCCGGCTCGCCACGCCCACGACCGACGACAAGCGGCTCCCGGCGGTGCTCGCCAACACGTCGGGCTTCGTCTACTACGTGTCGATTACCGGGATCACCGGCACGGCCGCGCCGGACGCCGGCAAGGTCAACGCCGCCGTGGCGCGCATCAAGCGGCACACGACGCTGCCGGTCGCGGTCGGCTTCGGCGTCAAGACGCCGGACCAGGCGGCCGCCATCGCGCGCGGCGCCGACGGCGTGGTGGTCGGCTCGGCGCTCGTCGACGCGCTGCGCGCCAATCTCGCAGCCGACGGCCGCGGCAGTGCCAGGACCGTCGAGGCGGTGCGTACGCTCGTGTCCGA
>CAYVBN010000213.1:0-8546 GCA_964449645.1 uncultured Hyphomicrobiales bacterium | reverse complement strand
CGTGAACGGCAACACCGCGATGGCATCGGCGCCGCCGAGGCCGGCCGCGACCGTCGCGACCGTCACGCGCAGCATGTTCACGTAGGGATCGCGCTGCGTCATCATGCGCCAGGCCGTCTCGGCGGAGATGAACGCCGGCCTGGGTTCGAGGCCGCAAGCCTGTTCGACCCGCGCCCACAACTTCCGCAGGGCGCGGAACTTGGCGATCGTCAGGAACTGGTCGGCGTCGGCGGCGAGACGGAAGAAGATCATGCGCCGCGCGGCATCGAGCGCGATTCCGTGCTGCTCCAACGTGCGCAGATACGCGACAGCGGCGGCGAGCACATAGCCGAGCTCCTGCGCCTCGGACCCTCCGGCATTGTGGACGAGACGCCCGTCGGCCACTGCGAACGGCCCCTTGAACCCACGCGCAGAGAGATCGGTGATCGAGCCGGCCAGGCGCGCCGACGTCTCGCTCCAGTCGAACGGCCGGCCTCGGCTTGCCGCGGCGCCGATCGGATCGAGCCCGAAGCGAATGCTCGCCGCCTGCGGGTCGATGCGGCTTTGCAGGACACCCGCGAGCTCGGTGAATTGCGCTGGCCAGTCCAATTGCAGTTCGAGGGATATGGCGTCGAGCCACACGCCGTCCAGCACGCGGGCGAGAGCCGCCGGCGCAATCCCGTACCCGTATGCAGCCGGCGAACCGGTGAAGACGAGCGAGAGCCCGGTTGCGCCGTTCTCAAGATCGTTCAGTGTCTGCGCATTGGCCCGGGCCGGGTCGGGATCATCGATCCGCTGCAGCACCTGCCAGTCGGTACCGGGCGCGCGGGCGATGACCGGCCGGGCCGCCGCGGAGCGCGGATAGAGCGGCTCGATGCGCAGGCCGTCGTAGGTCGAGGACACGAGCCTGTCGTCGAAGCGCGCATCGCCGAGCACCCTGGCAACGAGCTGCAGCCATTGGTCGCGCGTGGCCGGCGGGAATTCGGCGGCAAGCGTCAGGTCATCGGAATTGTTGTCGGACATGGGCCTGCTCTGCTTCGGCGCAGCCAAAATGCCATGCCGGCGGCGGAATGACCAACCCAACGCCCGGCCGGTCGGACGTCAGCGCGGCGGCAGCCGCTCGATCCCTCGGGCATCGAGCCCGGCGAGGGCATCCGCGATCCGCGTCCCGCCGATCGACAGGTCGGGGGCGATTTCGACGAGCGGCACGAGCACGAAGGCCCGCTGCAGCAGGCGCGGATGCGGGAGCTCCAACCCGGGCTCGTCGAGCACGAGTTCGTCATAGGTGAGAATATCGATGTCGAGCGTGCGCGGGCCCCAGCGCTGCTCCTTTGTCCGGTCGCGCCCCAATGCGCGTTCCACCGTCTGGATATGGGCGAGCAGCGCCCGTGGCTGGAGCGAGGTCGCGACCTTGATGCACGCGTTGACGAACGGCGGCTGGTCTTCGACGCCCCAGGGCGGCGTTCGGTAATCGGAGGAGCGGGCGAGGAGACGCACGTCGTTCTCTTCGCACAGCAGCCGCACGGCACGGTCGAGCGTGTCGCGCACGTCACCGACATTGCCGCCGAGCGCGAGGAACGCCTCAGGCATCGCGGCGTCGCGTGATGGTCACGCCGGCATCGCCGAAGATCGCCGCGATTGGCGCGTGCGGCTTGTGCACGGTGACCTGAAGGGATTCGATGCGGGGAAAGGCGGAGAGGATCGCATCGGCAACCGCGCCGGCCGCGGCTTCGACCAACCGATAGCTGCGCGCCGTGAAGGCGGTGACGGCGGCCTCGACGATCGCGCTGTAGGAGACCGTATCGGCGAGCTTGTCGGAACGCGACGCATCGCGCAGGTCGAGCGTCAGCTCGATGTCGAGCACGAACTGCTGCCCGACCTTCGCCTCGTGCGCCATCACGCCATGATGGGCGTGGATCTGGAGGCCGGTGACGAAGACGCGATCGCTCATCGGCCGCTCCGGATCGCGGCCGTGATCTTGAGGGCCTGCAAGGTTTCCGCCACATCGTGCGTGCGCACGATCGCGGCGCCGCCGAGAACCGCCAGCACGTGGGCGGCAATCGAGCCGCCGAGCCGGCGATCGGATGGAGCCGGCGAGACCGAGTCGATGAAGCGCTTGCGCGAGGCGCCGATCAGGATCGGCAGGCCGAAGCGGGCGAAGTGCGCGATTCCGGCGATCACCTCGATACTCTGTTCCGAGGTCTTGCCGAAGCCGACGCCGGGATCGAGCACGATGCGGTTGCGATCGATGCCGGCCCGCTCGGCGATGTCGAGCGAGCGTGCAAAGAACGCATCGACGTCCGACATGATGTCGATCGTCGGGTCCGCCCGTTCGCGATTGTGCATGACGATGACCGGCACGCCGTGCTCGGCGACGACCCGGGCCATGTCAGGATCGCGCTGCAGCCCCCAGACGTCGTTGACGATCGCGGCGCCGGCTTCGATCGCCCAGGCGGCAACGGCCGCCTTCATGCTGTCGATCGAGACCGGAATGCCGAGCGCGACGATGGCCGGCAGCACGGGACGCAGACGTTCCAGCTCGTCTTCGGCCGTGACCGGGCGCATGCCGCCATAAGGCCGTGTCGATTCCGCCCCGACGTCGATGATGTCCGCGCCCTCGGCGATCATGCGGCGGGCATGCTCGAGCGCGAGATCCGGATCGAGGAAACGGCCGCCGTCGGAGAAGGAGTCCGGCGTGACGTTGAGCACGCCCATCAGGACGGTGCGCCCCTGGCGCAGAAGCTGTTGCAACACCATGGGGTCGCGGCCCGTGCCGGGAGGCGAAAGAGGACGGTCGGTCAGGCTCATGCGGTCGCTTTGCGCGGTCGGACCGGGGCTGTCAAGCAAGGCCGCGTCCCGGCGTCGGGCGTCAGTCAGCGGGCCATTCCGCCCAGGCGATCAGATGTACTGGCTCAGTCCGGGCACGGCCCCGACGATCTCGCCGACCGCCTCGTCGCCCACCTTCGCGCGCGCATAGGCGATCACCTCGCGGGTGACCGCCTGGATCTTGCCCATGCCGAGGCCGAGCCCCATCAGGCGGCTCCCGACACCCATGATTCCGCCCAGGCCCGCGAGCATGCCGCCCTGGGATTCCTCGCGCGCGCTTTGCAGCACGGAGTCCGCGCCGGGCAGACGCGCGATCAGGCCTTGCACCGTCTCGGCCGGGCCCTCCTTGGAGAGAAAGTCGAGGATGATTCCGACGGCGCGTTCCGCGACCGCGCGCTCGACGCCGACACTTGCCACGATGCGGTCGATCAGTTCGTCCATCATCCCCTCGACAGATGCTCAGGCGCGTTCCGGCCAATAATGAACATCAGCGGCGATCCGAACACAAGCGCGCGGCGGTATCGAGACTTGCGGGTTTGTCCGACGCTCGCGCGGGTGTGAAGAGCATGGAAACGGCGGCCGGCGGCTTCTATAACGGTCGGCAGCCGCCGCGTGTCCGCCTGATCCGACGGGCGTTCCTGTTCAATTTCTGTTGAGGCGTACGACGATGACCTCCGAAGTGCTCCCTGCCGTGCTCGCGCGCATCGATTCCGAACTCGACGCGAGCCTCGAGCGGCTGTTCGCGTTCTTGCGCATCCGCTCGGTCTCGACCGATCCGGCATACTCGAACGAGTGTGCGGCCGCCGCGCGCCACGTGGCCGACGACCTCTCGAGCATCGGCTTCGACGCGGCGGTGCGGCCGACGGACGGCCACCCGGTGGTGATCGGGAAATCGAACGGAAGCGGCGGCCCGCACGTGATGTTCTACGGCCATTACGACGTCCAGCCGGTTGATCCGGTCTCGCTGTGGGATACGCCGCCGTTCGAGCCGCGTCTCGCGACCTTGCCGGACGGGCGGAAGATCATCGTCGCGCGCGGGGCCTGCGACGACAAAGGCCAGGTGATGACGTTCATCGAGGCCTGCCGCGCCTGGAAGGCCGTCACCGGCAAGCTCCCGCTGCCGATCACCATGATGATCGAAGGCGAGGAGGAATGCGGCTCGAAAAATCTGCCGGCTTTCATCGCGGCCAATCGGGCGGAGCTGAAGACCGACTTCGCGCTCGTGTGCGACACCGGCATGTGGGACCCACGCACGCCGGCGATCACCACCTCGCTGCGCGGCCTCGTTTACGACGAGGTGAAGATCAAGGCGGCGGATCGCGATCTGCATTCGGGCCTGTTCGGCGGCGCCGCGCAAAATCCCATCCGCGTGCTCGCCAAGATCCTCGCCGCTATCCACGACGAGAACGGCCACATCACGATCCCGGGATTCTACGACGGCGTGAAGGAGCTGCCCGAGGACGTGCGCAAGCAGTGGGAAAAGCTCGACCTCACCCCGCAATCGTTTCTCGGCCAGGTCGGGCTGAGCGAACCGGCCGGCGAGAAGGACCGGCTTTTGATTGAGCAGCTTTCCTCGCGGCCGACCTGCGACGTCAACGGCATCATCGGCGGCTACACGGGCGAAGGCTCGAAGACCGTCATCCCGGCGGAAGCCTCGGCCAAGGTGTCGTTTCGCCTGGTCGAGGGACAGGATCCGGAGAAGATCCGCACGGCGTTCCGCGCCTTCGTGCGCGCGCGGCTGCCCGCCGATTGCAAGGCTGAGTTCATCAACCACGCCGGCGCGCCGGCGATCGCGCTCGACTGGAACATGCCGCAGCTCGCTGCGGCGCGTCGCGCCTTGACGGAGGAATGGGGCCGGGAGGCGCTGCTCATCGGCTCCGGCGCGTCGATCCCGATCGTCGCCGATTTCAAGCGCCTCATCGGCATCGATACGCTGCTCATCGGCTTCGGGCTCGACGACGACCGCATCCATTCGCCCAACGAGAAGTACGACCTCACGTCGTTCCACAAGGGAACGCGGAGCTGGGCGCGTGTGCTCGCGGCGCTGGCGGCGTGAGGGCCGTGCCGGGTTTCAGACCTGCAGCGAGGCGAGGGCGCCAAGGTTCGCGAGGACGCGCTGCGCCGGCGCATCGGTGTACTCGTCGGGCCCGTTGCTTCGGTTGATCCACGCCGTGCGGAAGCCGAAGGACGCGGCGCCCATCACGTCCCATCGGTTCGACGAGACGAATACGATATCGGAGGGTGCGACGCCGAACGCGTCCGTGGCCAGCCGGTAAACCTCCGGATGCGGCTTGTAGAGCTGGATCGTATCGACCGACAGCAGGGCATCGAGGTCGTTGCGCAATTCGGCGGCGTCCGTCGCGGCCGCCAGCATCGGCAGGGTGCCGTTCGACAGGATGGCGGTGCGTCGGTCCGCCTGCTTGAGGCTGCGCAGAGTCGCACGCGCGTCCGGAAATGCCGTGAGCTCCATGTAGGCATCGAGCAGGCGCGGCTTGAGCGACATGTCGACGTCCGGGAACTGCGCCAGCGCGTAATCGAGCGCATGCTGGGTCACCGTCCAGAAATCGGCGTAGCGGCCGGCGAGCGTCAAGGTCCAGGTGTATTCGAGCTGCTTGGTACGCCAGAGTTGCGACAGCGCGCGCGCATTGGGGCCGGCCGCTTCGCGATGGCGCTCGATCGCCGCGTGGACATCCAAAAGCGTGCCATAGGCGTCGAAGACGAACACGGGTGGATTCATCGGGAAGCTCCCCAGGCGCTGCAATAAAGCAGGATGACTTTTCTTCAAGTCGTCATCCCGCGCTAACGAAATGAACCGGCACACGATTTATTCGGCGAACGGCCCCCGCTTCGCCGGATCATGCGTTAGCCCTTTGATCCGAGCATGATCTTTTCCGAAAACCGGTATCCACTTTTCGGGATCGTGCTCCCGGCGCATCCTGGCAAAGCAATCGTGCACAAGCAAAGAAGGAATGGCCGCAATCGCGGCCAATTCATTGGACAGGCGGAATGGTGAACAGGCTCGACACCGAGCGGCCGCGAATGTCGTAAACCCGCGCGTAGACCACGCCTTCGCGCGTGACCTGGGCGAGCACGGGCGCATTGAGCGCGGCGCAGTAGAATTCGCCCAGCATCATGGCGAAATCGGCGCCTTTCGGATCCCAGGTCGTGTCGAACTGCGGCCCGAGCTCCACTTCCGCCGGCGGATGCGGACCGCACACGGCAATGCGCCAATGGCGCCCATTCGGCTTCTCGCCGCGCGCGGCGAGGTTCGCGAGGAGCTCATCGGAGGCCTGTTTGAAGGCAAGCCCCCAGTAGTCGAGCATGAACTTCGTGTTCGCTTCGCGCACGCCGCCCGCGAGCAGGTTGTAGTACGTGTACTGATAGGGATGGAGCGTCACCATTTCTTTCAGCGGCAAAGCAAGCGCAGCGACGAAGACGGCGGTCAGGATGGCGGCCGCCGACCGCCACACTCTGTCCGCGCAATTAAGCGCGTTGCGGCCGGCGAGGCCTGCGAGCGCGGCAAGCGGAGGCAGCAGGAACACGAAATGGCGAATGCCGTTGTACATCGCCGGCCGGGTCACGACGGTGAGGGCGATCGGGAACACGACGGCGGTCGCGAGCAGCGCCAGGATCGCGCGGCGCCGTAGCGGCACCTCTGTGCGGAACAGGGCGGCGAATGCACCGAGGATGCCGGCCGCGCCGAGCAGCAGAAGAATTTCCGGAAGCTGCACGCTGAGCAGGGTCGGCACGTAGGTTCGCGGCATATCCGGAACCAGGACGAGCGCGCCCTCGAACAGTTCCTTCCAGGGCTTCTCGAAGAAGTGCGAAAAATAGGCGACGGCGCGCAGCGGGTTGAGCGGCGCGAGCAGCGACCACGGCCAGATCACGCCCATGACCGCATAGCCGATCAGAATTCCGGGCAGCATCGTGAGCACGAAGCGGCCGGCGTGTGTCGCCGCTTTGCGCCATCCGAGCGTGCGCCACTCTCCAATGCACAAGACGAGGAGGGCGGCGAGAACGTCGAAGACGGCCAGCCCGCCGATCACCCGCGAGCCGATGGTGAGCCCGAGCGCGACGCCGAACAGGCCGACATTGATCGCCGAAGGGGCCGGATAGGTCTCGAAGCTGCGCACCAGCATCAGCAACAGGAACGCCATCGCGGCCGCGAACGGCGCATCCTTCGGATTGATGAACATATGCCCGTAATAGAGCGGGCAGGCGGCCAGCAGCGCGAGCGCGATGAGGCCGGCGACCGGACCGCCGATCCGGCGTCCGAGGCGCCAAGTGGCCATCAGGCCCAGAAGGCCGACCGCAGCGCCGAGCAGCCGGCGCGTTCCGAACAGACCGAACGGCGCGATCTTGGCGAGGAGGGCGGCCAGCATGTCGAAGCCGCCGCCGTAGTAATAGAGGTTGACGAAGGAGAACGCGCGCTGGTCGGTGAAGCCCGACCGATAATAGGAGAGCAGAAGGTCGCCGTATTGCGCGTGGGTGTAGTCGTCCCAACCGAGCCCATAATCGCGGAAGGTGGCGACAGCGATCGCGGCGACGAGGACAAGGATGGCGATCGCCAGCCCGTCGGCAACCCAATTCGACTGCGAGGAGGCGACTTTCATTATGGGTCCCGGATCAGCAGCGCGGTACTTCGCACCGCGCTGCATCCGGGGCACGACTCAGTATGCGCATGATTGCGCACAACCCCGTCCGTCTGCGCATGAACGTGCGTTCCCCGGGCGCACCGCAGCACGCGCAGACAAGTTTACGCAATCTGCGCACGCTTGATTGCGCGCGGTGCGGTGCTGACCCGGGGTCCAGGGACACTCGGACGCACGAGCTCGCTGCCAAGGCCCGTGACCAGTTATTTGCTCGCCGCCTCGAACAGTTCGGCGACGTAGTCCCAGTTCACCAGGTGATCGACGAATGCCTTGAGATAGTCGGGACGGCGGTTGCGGTAGTCGATGTAGTAGGAGTGCTCCCAGACGTCGCAGCCGAGGATCGGCTTGGCGCCGTGCACGAGCGGGTTCTCGCCGTTCGCCGTCTTCATGATGACGATCTTTCCGTCCTTGACGGCGAGCCAGCACAATCCGGAGCCGAATTGGGTGACGCCGGCCTGGATGAAATCTTCCTTCATCTTGGCGACCGAGCCGAGGTCGCTCGTGATCTTCTTCTCGAGGTTGCCGGGGATCTTGTCACCACCGCCGCCGGCCTTCATCCATTTCCAGACATGGGTGTGGTGGTAGTGCTGTCCCGCGTTGTTGAAGAGCCCGGGATTCTTGCCGAACGAGCCCTTGACGATTTCGTCGAGGGACTTGCCCTCCCACTCGGTGCCCTTGAGCAGATTGTTGCCGTTGTTGACGTAGGCGAGGTGATGCTTGTCGTGGTGATACTCGAGCGTCTCTCGCGACATGTAGGGGGCGAGCGCGTCGTAGGAATAAGGGAGATCTGGAAGCGTGAACGACATCGGGTTTTCTCCTCGATCGATCTGAGGGGGCAAAATGAGCCTGACCGGTTCCCGAGAGGCGAGAGGGCACTGCTCAAAAGCGGCACACTCTAATTAGGACGCGGCGTCCGCCGGAGCAATCGCCCCCGTGCCATGCCGCAGCCCGGGGCCGCGCGGGCGACCCGTATTCCACGAGGCCTGTTTGTGCATTACGGCCGTACCGCCTGGGCTGTTGCCCGTGGCCATTCGTCCACTCCCGGGTAGGGCGCGAATGGGTTTTAGTTCATGCGATCAGCGATTGTTC
>CAYVBN010000212.1:0-4487 GCA_964449645.1 uncultured Hyphomicrobiales bacterium | reverse complement strand
GAGGAACGGCTCGCGCCGGCCGATCTCGTAGACGACGTCCTGGATCTGCTCGGCGCTTGCGTCCGGCGGGAGCTGCGAGAGCGCATCGCGCAGATCGACCAGGGCCGCGCGTTCGGATTCGCTGGGTTCGCGGAACTTCTTCGCGGGCAGCACGAAATCGCGGAAATAGTGGATCGCGTAGCCGACGAGCCGATCGAGCTTCGGATGCGACTGCGGCGTCACGCCCGGCCAATAGCGTCCGATGAAACCCCACAGGGTCTCGGCGTTCTCCGCGTTGGACGCCGACACGAGGTTGAGCAGCATCGAGAACGAGATCGGAATCTCGGCCTTGGGCGGCGCGCCCGAGTGAATGTGCCAGACCGGGTTCGACAGCCGCTGCTTGGGATCCTGGCGCGCGTAGGCTTCGAGATATTGCTGATACTCGTCGACGTGCCGCGGGATGACGTCGAAATAGAGACGCTTCGCCGCTTTCGGCTCGCGATACATGAAGAGCGACAGGCTCTCGGGGCTGGCATAGCGCAGCCATTCCTCGATGGTCAGCCCGTTGCCCTTCGACTTCGAAATCTTCTGGCCCTTCTCGTCGAGAAAGAGCTCGTAGTTGAAGCCTTCGGGCGGCGTGCCGCCGAGCGCCTTGCAGATCTGGCTGGAGAGCTTGACCGAATCGATCAGGTCCTTACCGGCCATCTCGTAGTCGACGCCGATCGCCGTCCAGCGCATCGCCCAGTCGGCCTTCCACTGGCACTTCACACGGCCGCCCGTCACCGGCGTCTCGACGCGCTCGTTCGTGTCCGGGTCGACGTAAGTGATCGTGCCCTTCTGCAGATCGCGCGCGACGATCGGGACCTGCAGCACGCGGCCGCTCCGCTCGGAGATCGGCAGGAACGGCGAATAGGTGGCGCGCCGCTCCGGACCGAGGGTCGGCAGGATGATCTCCATCACTTGGTCGTAGACCGCGAGCATCCGCAGAAGCGTCGCGTCGAAGCGGCCGGACGTGTAGTAGTCCGTAGCGCTCGCGAATTCATACTCGAACCCGAAGTGATCGAGGAAGGCGCGCAGCCGCGCGTTGTTGGCGGCGCCGAACGAGCCGTGCTCGCTGCCGAACGGATCGGGCACGCGCGTGAGCGGTTGGCCCAGATGCTGCGCCATCATTTCCTGGTTCGGCACGTTCTCCGGCACTTTGCGCAGCCCGTCCATGTCGTCGGAAAAGCAGATCAGCCGCGTCGCGATCGAATCCTCGGTGAGCACCCGGAAGGCGTGGCGCACCATCGTGGTGCGGGCGACCTCGCCGAAGGTGCCGATATGCGGCAGGCCGGACGGCCCGTAGCCGGTCTCGAAAATCACCTCCGATTTCGGCGTCCGCTGCAGGCGCGCGATGATCTTGCGCGCTTCCTCGAACGGCCAGGCCGTTGAACTCTCGGCGAGGGCGCGCAGGCTGCTTGCGGTTGACGAAATATCGGTGGTCGGCATCGGGAGCCTTTCGGGCGCGGACATCAGAACGGATCGACGGGAAAATACCGCAGCCACAGGTCGGTGAAGCGGCCCTTTTCCCAGAGCTGGAAGAGCGCCCAGTTGAACGCCTGGCGCAGGGTGTCGTTGCCGCGTTTGACGGCGATCCCGATGCCCTCGCCGAAATAGCGGCTTTCCGTGTAGGGGCCGCCGCGGAACACGCAGCAGCCGCCGGAGTCGGTGCCGTTGAGCCAGAACGCCAGCGAAAAGCCGTCGCCGAACAGCAGATCGACTTCCTTGCGCCGCAAGGCCGCGCGCGCGTCCTCGGCCGTGTGGTAGGGATGAATTTCGGCTTCGGTGAAGAGCGCGCGCAGATAGGCTTCATGCGCGGTGCCCTCGACCACGCCGATCTTGCGGCCCTCCAGCCGCTCGGGGATCACCGCGTCGATCGGGCTGTCGCGCAGTCCGACGAAGCGCGCGACCGGCCGGTAGTACGGGTCGGTGAAGTCGGCGCGCTTGCGCGTCTCCGCCGTGACGGCGATCGAGGCGATCGCCGCATCGCCGCGGTTCTCCGCGAGCGCGTCGAACAGCGTGTCGAAGCGGCGCATCTGGATCGTGCAGGCGAGCTTGAGCTCCTCGCAGATCATGCGCGCGAGGTCGACATTGAAGCCGGCCAGATGTCCCTCTGGCCCGACATAGTCGAACGGCGGATAATCCATCTCGGTCATGAAGCGCACGACCGAGATGCGCGAGAGATCGGGCCGCTCCGGACGGCGGCGCGGGTCCCAGAAACCCGGCACCGTGGTCGAGGCCTTCGGTTGGGCGGTTTCCGCCGTGGGCTCCTCGGGGGCGGCCGAGACCGCCGGATCGACGGCCCAGAGCCAGCAGAGCGCCGCGAACCACACGAGCGCGCCGCGGGCGGCGGCCTGTCGTATCGTCCGGCGGGGAAGACCGAGGTTGATCGGCATGAGATCCGCTCTGATATCCGCTCTTCGATTCTCCACCGAGCCTCGTGGCGGAGCGCGTGCGAAGGGGTGTTTTGCACCGCCGCAGGCGCGCTGTCGATACTCCGGCGCATGATCCGGCGAAGTGCCGGCGGTTCGCCGACAAGATCATGGGGCCAATTATAAAGTTGGCGCGCGATCTCGCGCAAAACCCGCCTTCCCCTTCGCGGATCGCGCTTCGCGGCGTGCGGAACCGGACTGGTCGCTCCGCGTTCCTTTCCGGCACGGCGGAGCGTATCGGAACGAGGAGGCGACAATGCGGAACGACATGCGCAAGGCCTTGCAGGCGGGTCTGCTCGCGGGCGCTTTTCTGGCTTTGACGTCGCCGGGATTTGCCCAGACCGGAACCAACAGCGGCACCCCGAAGGCGGACGAAACCGACGTGCAGAAGATGCAGAGAAACGATCAGGTCAGGTCGGGAAGCGGCACCATGGCGCCGCCGGCGACGACCGGCGCGGGCGTCAATGCGGGCGCGACCGGGACCGATTCGGGCACCAAGACGCTGGACGACGCCGATATGGCCAAGAAGCGCCAGATGGATCCCGGCGCGACGACGGCGCCCGCCGGCCGCTAGGGCGGGACGACTTTTCGCGAGTCACCGTTCCGCTGGCCCTTTGATTTGAGCATGATCTATTCCGAAAAACGGTCTGCGCTTTTCGGGGTCATGCTCTGAGACGCGGCGGCCACGCGGACAGTTCTCGATCCTGCGTGACACGGACGCCGGCTGCTCGCGCGGCCGGCGTCGATTTTCAGGTGAAGCGTTGAGACCGTCGCGGAAGATCAGAGATAACGGCGCAGGTCGCTCGCGGCCGCTTCCGCGCTGCGTCGCAGGTTGAACGGCGCGATGAAGTGGCCCTGCTTGTCCATCAGATACACGATGGCGGTGTGATCCATCGTGTAATCGCCGTCGTTGGTGGGGATCTTCTTATAGTAGACCCGATACTCCTTGGCGACCGACGCCAAGGCGGCCGGATCGCCGGTCAGTCCGCGCAGGTGCGGATCGAAACTCGACAGGTAGTCTTTCACCTTCTCGGGCGTGTCGCGTTCGGGATCGACGGTGATGAACAGCGCCCCCACCTTGTTGGCGTCGGGTCCCAGATTGCGCAGCACCTCCGACATGTCGAACAGGGTCGTCGGGCAAACGTCGGGGCAATGGGTGAAGCCGAAGAAGACCAGGAACGGCTTGCCGCGCATGTCCTGGTCGGTCACCACCTTGCCGTCCTGATCGGTGAGGCGGAAGGGACCGCCGATCGGCGCCGCCTGCGGCTGGCCCGGGCCGAATCCGGCACCCGCCATAAGCAGGATCACCCCGAAACACAGCGCCAGTCCGGTCAGAAAAGCCCCGAGGATGAGCACGACGCGGGAGCTGCGACCTTTCATCGAGTCCTCCTCACAACATGTCCCTGAAAAATGGCCCGGGTCTTCGGATGAGATCATGCGCAAACGAAAACATGATCCCGAAAGCGGATACCGGGGTTTTCGATGAGATCATGCTCAACAAAAAGTGAGTTCCTTCCACGCGCGCCGGCCGCGTCCACCCGCTCAGAAGCAGGCGGCGATGCCGGCGGCGATCATTTCGTAGAACACGGCGCTGCCGTAATGGGCCCACAGCACCAGGGTCGACGCGACCAGAAGAGCCGCGGCTCCGATCGCCGCGAGGAGCCCTCGCGAAAGCGCGGGAGCCGTCTGAGAGGCGCTGTCCGGCATGTCTGGACCCCGGGCCGTCATCGCATCCTCACATAGGCCCGAACGCCGTGAGCGGCAAGCGGCGAAAGCGCGCCCCGGTGTTGCGAGCTCGGTTGCAATCCGCGCCCGGAGGCGGGAAAGAGAGGCGCGCCCGAACCTCGTCCGCGAGCAGGGCGCCGCAGGGGGAGTGCATGAGCAAGATCGTCATCGAGGAGGATCATTTTCTCAAGATCGTGCGGGTCATCCTCGACCCCGATGCGACCGACGCGCATCGCCGGGCGGTGGTGGACTTCTTCGCCCACGACCAGCCGGATTTTCCCACGTGGGGCGCGCATCTGCGGGCACGCATTC
>CAYVBN010000211.1:0-5888 GCA_964449645.1 uncultured Hyphomicrobiales bacterium | reverse complement strand
TCGGCGCCGCCGATGACGAAGAACGTTTCCTTTCCGCGCACGATCGACAGGGCATCGGCGAAGACGAGCGCTTCGTCGCGGCCGCGCGCCCACACCAGAGCCGTGTCCTGAAAAAGAGTCTCGGCCGTATTGGCGCGCAGGTCGGCGCCGCGCGAGAGCACGATCGTGGTCCGGCCCGGCAGCACCCGCCCGATCGACTCGTGGGTCTTCCGCCCCATGATCATCACGTGCCCGAGCGTCAGACGCTTGAAGCGCTGCAGGTCGGACTTGAGGTGCCAGGGCAATTGGTTGCGCTCGCCGATCACGTGGCCGGGCGTGCTGCGGGCCACGATGAAGGCGAGCGACGGCATTTCGACCCGGTTCGGCATGGGAGGGCGGAATTGGTTGCGCGGGAGCCCCGGTGCTAAATCAACCTTGACGGCGAGTAAATGCACCCTGCCGGGCGGGCCCTCTCCCGGATGCGCAATCCTCCCCCATATAGTGCCACAGTTCGCGGTCGAGACCTCCGCCGGCGCCCCGACGCGTGCCGATCCGGTGCGTTCGTCGGCCGGCGCGAAGGCGTGTCCTCTGCGGTTGCGGCGTGAGCGCGCGTTGAAAGGGGGAGGGCCGTCCCCTATAAACCGGCCGCAGACAGAGGGGACGCCTTTTGGCAGTGCCAAGCGTCCCAAGGAGGACTCCTTAACATGCCGTGGAGCAATCAAGGCGGCGGCCCCTGGGGCTCCGGGCCCAAGGGACCGTGGGGTTCAGGGCCGCAGTCATCCGGGCCGACCCCGCCCGACCTCGAGGAATTGCTGCGCCGGAGTCAGGACAAGCTCAGGTCCGTGATGCCGGGCGGCAGTCTCGGCGGAAAGGGACTGGCCATCATTATCCTGGGCGCGCTGGTCCTGTGGGGATTGTCCGGATTCTACACCGTGCAGCCCGAACAGCTCGGGGTCGTGCTGCGCTTCGGCAAATATGACGGACAGCCCCGCCAGCCCGGACTGCGCTACCATCTGCCGTATCCGATCGAAACGGTGCTCACCCCGCAGGTCCTGACCGTGCGGCGCGTCGATATCGGCATGCGCGTCGTCGAGGACATCCGCCGCGGCACGACCATGCGCGACGTTCCGGAGGAGAGCCTTATGCTGACCGGCGACGAGAATATCGTCGACGTCGACTTCTCCGTGTTCTGGCGCGTGAAGCTCGAGCCGAACGGCGTCGGCGACTATTTGTTCAACATCCAGAATCCCGAGGGCACCGTGAAGGCCGTCGCCGAGAGCGCGATGCGCGAGGTCGTCGGCCGCTCGGACATCCAGCCGATCCTGACGGGCGCCCGCCAGAACATCGAGACCGGCGTGCACGAGTTGATGCAGAAGACGCTCGACCATTATCAGGCCGGCGTCGAGATCACCCAGGTGCAGTTGCAGAAGGTCGACCCGCCCGCGCAAGTGATCGACGCCTTCCGTGACGTGCAGGCCGCACGCGCCGACGCCGAGCGCGCGCAGAACGAAGCGCAGACCTATGCCAACCGTGTCGTGCCGGAAGCGCGCGGCCGGGCGGCGCAGATCACCCAGGCGGCCGAAGCCTATCGCGAGCAGACGGTCGCCGAGGCGAAGGGCCAGACGTCGCGCTTCAACCAGATCTACGAACAGTACAAGAAAGCCCCGCAGGTGACGCGCCAGCGCATGTATCTCGAAACCATGGAGCACGTCCTCGGCGGCGCCGATAAGATCATCGTCGACCAGGGCGCGCAGGGCGGGACCGGCGTGGTCCCGTATCTGCCGCTCAGCGAATTGACGCGCCGGCCGCAGGGACAGAACTCGAACTCGCCGCAATCGCAGACGCAGCCGCGCACGCAAACCGGAGGAAACCGATGAGGCTCAGCATCGCCGGAGGCGTCCTCGTCGTTCTCGCCGCGTTCGCCCTCTTCGTCTTGTACAGCTCGCTGTTCGTCGTCTATCAGACGCGCCAGGCGCTGGTCATTCGTCTCGGTGAGCCGGTCGCGGTGATCACCGAGCCGGGGCTGCATGTGAAATGGCCGCTGATCGAGAGCGTCGTCTACATCGACAAGCGCATCCTCGATCTCGAGAACCCCGCGCAGGAGGTCATCGCCTCCGACCAGAAGCGGCTCGTCGTCGATGCGTTCGCGCGTTATCGCATCGAGAAGCCCCTGCGCTTCTATCAGACGGTCGGCTCGTCCGACGGCGCGGCGAACTCCCGCCTGTCGACGCTGTTGAACTCGGCGCTTCGCCGCGTGCTCGGCGGCGACACGCTCACGCACGTCGTGCGCGATGACCGGGCCGAGCTGATGGCGCGGGTGCGTGACCAGGTCGATCGCGAAGCCGGCGCCTTCGGCATCTCCATCGTGGACGTCCGCATCCGCCGCGCCGACCTGCCGGAGCAGAACAGCCAGGCCGTCTACCAGCGCATGCAGACGGAACGCCAGCGCGAGGCGGCCGAATTCCGCGCGCTCGGCAGCCAGCGTTCGCAGGAGATCCGTGCCCGCGCCGACCGCGACGTGACGGTGCTTATCGCCGAGGCGCAATCCAAGGCCGAGCAGACGCGCGGCGAGGGCGACGCGGAACGCAACCGCATCTTCGCCGAGGCCTTCAGCAAGGATCAGGACTTCTTCTCGTTCTACCGGTCGATGCAGGCCTACGAGACCGGCCTCAAGCCGAACGACACGCGTATGCTGCTCAAGCCGGACTCGGAGTTCTTCCGCTACTTCGCCGACCCCAACGGGCGGGGCGGTAGCACGACCCAGCCGCACGAGGGCGCCGCTGCCAAATAGGCGAGGGCGCGACGGCCGCGGATACCCGCGATCGTCGCGTCCGGCCCGCCGGTCGGTTTGCATCGATGTCCGACTTTCTCGTCGCGATCGGTCTCGTCCTCGTCATCGAGGGCCTGATCTTCGCCGCGTTCCCCGGACCCGCGAAGCGGGCCTCGGCGACCGTGATGGAGACGCCGGAAGGGTCGCTGCGCGTCGTCGGCTTGGTGTGCGCCGCGCTCGGCGTGCTGCTCGTCTGGTTGATCCGCAACTGATCCCGCCGTTCACGCACGCGTGAGGGATCGGTTCGATGCGGCGGGGGTTGATCCGGTTGCCGAAGCTGCGTGCGGTGCGGGTGCGGAATCAACGCAGTTTCAAGTCGCTTTTCCGCCCCAATCCGTACCTAAGTGCCGTACCGAAAGGTCCCTTGCGCCCGTACAGAGACCGGCGCAGTGTCGTGTGAACAGACCCTCTTCTCCCTGGAGAACATAGGCCCATGGCCGGCTACCTGATGAATTTCGTCCGTCACGCGCGCGGATCGATCGCGGCTGGATCGCTGGCGGCGACGATCGCGCTCGGCGCAATGACCGCTCCGGCGGCGGCGCGCGGACCGGACGGCATCGCCGATGTCGCCGAAAAAGTGATCGACGCGGTCGTCAACATCTCGACCTCGCAGACCGTCGACACACGCGGCGGAGCGATGCCGCAGCTCCCGCCCGGATCGCCGTTCGAGGAATTCTTCGAGGAGTTCTTCAAGAACCGGCGCGGCCAGGGCGACAAGGACAACGGCAGCCGCGCACCGCGGCGCGTCAACTCGCTCGGCTCGGGCTTCATCATCGACCCGTCCGGCATCGTGGTGACCAACAATCACGTCATCTCGGACGCCGACGAGATCAACGTGATCCTCAACGACGGCACCAAGCTCAAGGCCGAGATCATCGGGCGCGACCAGAAGACCGACCTCGCGCTCCTGCGCGTCAAGCCCGAGAAGCCGCTGAAATCCGTCCATTTCGGCGATTCGGACAAGCTGCGGCTCGGCGAGTGGGTGATCGCCATTGGCAATCCGTTCAGCCTCGGCGGCACCGTCACCGCCGGCATCGTCTCGGCGCGCAACCGCGACATCAATTCCGGCCCCTACGACAACTACATTCAGACCGACGCCGCCATCAATCGCGGCAACTCGGGCGGGCCGCTGTTCAATCTCGACGGCGAAGTGGTCGGGATCAACACGGCGATCATCTCGCCGTCAGGCGGATCAATCGGCATCGGCTTCGCCGTGCCGTCGAAGACCGCAACCCCGGTGATCGACCAGTTGCGCCAGTTCGGCGAGACCCGCCGCGGCTGGCTGGGCGTGCGCATCCAGCAGGTGACGGACGAGATCGCCGACAGCCTGAACATCAAGCCGCCGCGCGGCGCGCTAGTCGCCGGAATCGACGACAAGGGACCGGCGAAGCCCGCGGGCATCGAGCCGGGCGACGTCATCGTCAAGTTCGACGGCCATGAGATCAAGGACATGCGTGATCTGCCGCGCATCGTCGCCGATACTGCGGTCGGCAAGGACGTCGAGGTGGTGGTGATCCGCAAGGGCAGCGAGCAGACGAAGACCGTCCGTCTCGGCCGCCTCGAGGACACCGACAAGCCGGCTCCGGCCGCCCTCAAGAAGGACTCCGATACGCCGGACAAGTCCGTCGTCCAGAAGACGCTCGGACTGCAGCTCTCGAACATGAGCGACGACCTGCGCAAGCGCTACAAGATCAAGGACAGCGTGAAGGGCGTCGTCATCACCGGGGTCGATGCCAATTCGGCGGCTGCCGACAAGCGGCTCAGCCCCGGCGACGTCATCGTCGAGGTCGCGCAGGAGGCCGTCGCCAACACCGACGACCTGCAGAAACGGATCGACTCGCTCAAGAGCAGCGGCCGCAAATCCGCGCTGCTGCTGGTCGCCAATGCGGACGGCGAACTGCGCTTCATCGCGTTGAGCTTGCAGTAGAGCATGATCCCGAAAAGCGGATACCGGTTTTCGGGCAAGATCATGCTCAGATAAAAAAGATAGAACCAGCAGGATGACGACGTGAGAAAAGTCACCCTGCTTCAGCCGACAGACAAAACCTGCATCGCACCGGCCGGCCCCGCAGGGGTTCGGCCGGTGGCGTTTCAGGCGGTCAGTCGATCGCGGCGAAATCCGCGCGCCGATAGCCCTGGGCGTCGAGGAGGGCGGTCAGGTCACCGTGATCGATGCGGGCGGCGGCCGCCGCCGCGACCTTCGGCTTGGCATGATAGGCGACGCCCAGGCCGGCCTGCTCGATCATCGCCAGATCGTTGGCGCCGTCGCCCGCCACCAGCGTTTCCTCCGGGGCGAGCCCGAAACGCGCGCGCAGCTCGATGAGGGTCGCGAGCTTCGCGTCGCGTCCGAGGATCGGCTCGGACACTTCGCCCACGAAGGCACCTTCCGGGCCGACGATCAGGGTGTTGGCGTGGTGCTCGTGGAAGCCGATCAGGGCGGCGATCCTGTCGGTGAACACCGTGAAGCCGCCCGAGACGAGGCAGGTGTGCGCGCCGTTCGCCCGCATGGTGGCGACGAGCACGCGCGCCCCCGGCGTGAGCCGGATGCGCTCGGCGATGACGTCCTCGACCACGGACGCGCGCAGGCCCTTGAGCAGCGCGACCCGCTCGCGCAGCGCCGGCGCGAACTCTATCTCTCCTCGCATGGCCCGTTCGGTGTTGGGGGCGACGTGGGCGCGCACGCCGACGTAATCGGCAAGCTCGTCGATGCACTCCTGGCCGATCATGGTCGAATCCATGTCGGCGAGGAAAAGCCTCTTGCGCCGGTGCGCCGTCTCCTGCACGACGACGTCGATCGGCCGGCCGGAGAGTTCCGCGCGGAGCCGGTCGGCGAGGGCACGGTGATCGAGGTCGGCCCCGGCGTCGAACGTCACGTCCGCGGCGATGCGCTCGTCGAGCCAGCGCGGGGCGGCGGGCGTGGGCAGGGCGCGCCGCACCTGCTCGACGGCCCAGGCGTCGACCGCGGGCTCGTCCGGACGGGAGATCAGGGTCGCGACATGGCTCGGCGCTTGTCGGCTCATTTTATTCGGACTGCACGATGAAAGAGGATCGCCGAGTTCGGGCGGTGCTTATCGCAGGG